>CAMBYA010000164.1 GCA_945872035.1 Rhizobium sp. Q54 | reverse complement strand
CTGCCGTGGCTGCGGCGGCAGGAACGGCTGACATTCGAGCGTTGCGGGATCATCGACCCGCGATCGGTGGGCGACTACCGATTCCATGGCGGGTTCCTGGGGCTCGAGCGGGCGCTCGGCCTGACGCCAGAGGAAATCGTCGCGATGGTCACCGACTCCGGCCTGCGCGGCAGGGGCGGCGCGGGCTTTCCGGCCGGGGTGAAGTGGAACGCCGTGCTCCGCGCACCGGGCGACGTGAAATACATCTGCTGCAACGCCGACGAAGGTGACAGCGGTACCTTCGCCGACCGCATGCTCATGGAGGGTGACCCCTTCCTGCTGATCGAGGGCATGATCATCGCCGCGTTGGCGACGGGCGCCGCCAGGGGCTTCCTCTACATCCGGTCCGAATATCCGGCGGCCATCGCGATGATGCGCCATGCCATCGACGCGGCGCGCGCGGGCGGTTGGCTGGGCTCGGACATAAGGGGTTCGGGCAAGGCGTTCGACATCGAGGTGCGCGAGGGCGCCGGCGCCTATATCTGCGGCGAGGAAACCGCCATGCTGGAAAGCCTGGAGGGCAAGCGCGGCATGGTCCGCGCCAAGCCGCCGCTGCCGGCGCTCGAAGGCCTGTTCGGCAAGCCGACCGTCATCAACAATGTGCTGACGCTCGCCGCCGTGCCGTTGATCCTGTCGCGAGGCGCGGCCTATTACCGCGATCTCGGCATGGGCCAGTCGCGCGGCACCCAGCCGTTCCAGCTTGCCGGCTGCGTCCGCAACGGCGGGCTGGTGGAAAAGGCGTTCGGCATCACCCTGCGCACGCTGGTCGAGGAATTCGGCGGCGGCACGGCGACCGGCCGGCCGATCAAGGCGGTGCAGGTGGGCGGGCCGCTTGGCGGCTACATTCCGGACGAGTTGCTCGACCTGCCGGCCGACTACGAGGCGCTGGCCGAGGCCGGGTTCATGCTGGGCCATGGCGGGCTGGTGGTGTTCGACGACCGGGCCGACATGCTCGCGCAGGCGCGCTTCGCCATGGAATTCTGCGCCCACGAATCCTGCGGCAAGTGCACGCCGTGCCGGATCGGGGCGGTGCGCGGTGTCGAGGTCATCGACCGGATCGCCGCAGGCGCCGAGCCGGCGAAAAACCTCGCCCTGCTCGAGGACCTATGCACGCTGATGACCGATGGGTCGCTCTGCGCCATGGGCGGGCTGACGCCCATGCCGGTGCGCACGGCGCTTCGCCACTTTCCCGACGATTTCCGGCGGTCTTCCGCCGCGGCGGAGTGAGCCAATGGGCCTGATCCACGAGACCGATTTCGGCACGCCCGGGCGCGACGGCGCGGCGGTCACCCTCGAGATCGACGGCATGTCGGTGACCGTGCCGGAAGGCACCTCGGTGATGCGCGCCGCCATGGAGGCGGGGGTGAGTGTCCCGCGGCTCTGCGCCACCGACAGCCTGGAAGCATTCGGTTCGTGCCGGCTGTGCCTGGTCGAGATCGAGGGACGCAAGGGCACGCCGGCATCCTGCACCACACCGGTTGCGCCCGGCATGAAGGTCGCCACCCATACGAAGCGGCTCGCAGACCTCCGGCGCGGCGTCATGGAACTCTACATCTCCGACCATCCGCTCGACTGTCTGACCTGCGCCGCCAACGGCGACTGCGAACTGCAGGACATGGCGGGCGCGGTCGGTCTGCGCGAGGTGCGCTACGGCTATGACGGCGCCAACCACTTCGATGCGCCGAAGGACGAGAGCAACCCGTATTTCAGTTTCGACCCGGCCAAGTGCATCGTCTGCTCGCGCTGCGTCCGGGCCTGCGACGAGGTGCAGGGGACGTTCGCGCTGACCATCGACGGGCGCGGCTTCGCCTCGGCGGTGTCGCCGGGCGGCGATAACTTCCTCGACTCCGAATGCGTCTCCTGCGGCGCCTGCGTTCAGGCCTGCCCGACGGCGACGCTCACCGAAAAATCGGTGATCGAAATGGGCCAGCCCGAGCGCAGCGTGCTGACCACCTGCGCCTATTGCGGGGTCGGCTGCTCGTTCAAGGCGGAGATGCAGGGCAACGAGGTGGTCCGCATGGTCCCGTACAAGGACGGCCGCGCCAACGAGGGTCACTCCTGCGTCAAGGGCCGCTTCGCCTGGGGTTACGCGGTGCACCGGGACCGGGTGCTCAATCCGATGATCCGCGAGCGCATCACCGACCCCTGGCGCGAGGTGAGCTGGGACGAAGCCATCGCCTACACGGCGGATCGCTTCCGCGCCATCCAGGAGAAGTATGGACGCGGCGCTATCGGCGGGATCACGTCGTCGCGCTGCACCAACGAGGAAGTCTACGTGGTGCAGAAGATGATCCGCGCCGCGTTCGGCAACAACAATGTCGACACATGCGCCCGTGTTTGCCACTCGCCCACCGGCTACGGCCTGAAGCAGACCTTCGGCACGTCGGCGGGGACCCAGGACTTCCGCAGCGTGGGCCAGTCGGAAGTCATCATGGTGATCGGCGCCAATCCTACCGATGGCCATCCGGTGTTCGCCTCGCGGATGAAGAAGCGGCTGCGCCAGGGCGCCCGGCTGATCGTCGTCGATCCAAGGCGCATCGACCTGGTGGACGCGCCACACCTGCCGAAGGCGCTGCACCTGCCGGTGCACCCGGGCGGCAACGTGGCGCTGATCAACGCCATTGCCCACGTCGTGGTGACCGAAGGGCTGGTGAATGAGGCGTTTGTGCGGGAGCGCTGCGAGGATGACAGCTTTGCCCGCTGGGCGGCGTTCATCGCCGAGCCGCGCAACGCGCCCGAAGCGCTTGAGGAAGCCACCGGCGTGCCGGCCGCGCAGGTGCGCGAGGCGGCCCGCCTCTATGTCACCGGCGGCGATGCGGCGATCTATTACGGCCTCGGCGTCACCGAGCATTCGCAGGGCTCGACCATGGTGATGGGCCTCGCCAATCTGGCCATGGCGACCGGCAACATCGGCCGCGAGGGCGTCGGCGTGAATCCGCTGCGGGGCCAGAACAACGTCCAGGGCTCGTGCGACATGGGTTCGTTCCCTCACGAACTGCCCGGCTACCGGCACATCAGCGATGACGCGACACGGGGCCTGTTCGAGAAGGTCTGGGGCGTGAAGATCGAGCCGGAGCCCGGCCTGCGCATTCCGAACATGATGTCGGCCGCGCTCGACGGCAGCTTCCGGGCGATCTTCATCCAGGGCGAGGACCTGGCGCAGTCGGAGCCCAACACCAAGAACGTCTACGACGCGCTGCAGGCGATGGACTGCGTCGTCGTGCAGGACCTGTTCCTCAACGAGACCTCGGGGCTCGCCCACGTATTCCTGCCGGGGACATCGTTCCTCGAAAAGGACGGCACCTTCACCAACGCCGAGCGGCGCATCAACCGGGTCCGGCCGGTCATGCCGTCGAAGACCGGTCTTGACGAGTGGGAAGTCGCCTGCCGTCTCGCGACCGCGCTCGGCTATCCGATGAGTTACCCCGACACGTCGGCCATCATGGACGAGATCGCGGCACTGACCCCGACGTTCTCGGGCGTGAGCTTCGAGAAGCTGGACCGGCTGGGCAGCGTGCAGTGGCCCTGCAACGACGCGGCGCCCGAGGGCACGCCGATCATGCATCTCGATCACTTCGTGCGCGGCAAGGGCCACTTCGTGGTGACCGAGTTCGTGCCCACGCCCGAACGCGCCACCCGCATGTTCCCGCTGATCCTCACCACCGGCCGGATCCTCAGCCAGTACAATGTGGGCGCCCAGACCCGGCGTACCGACAATGTGATCTGGCATCCCGAGGATGTGCTCGAGATCCATCCCCACGACGCCGAGGAACGCGGCATCGCGAGCGGCGACCGCGTCATGCTGGCCAGCCGCATGGGATCGACGACGCTGCACGCGCTGATCACCGACCGCATGCCGCAGGGCGTCGTCTACACCACGTTTCATCACCCGATCACCGAGATCAATTTCGTCACCACGGAACTGTCCGACTGGGCCACCAACTGCCCCGAATACAAGGTCACCGCCGTGCAGGTGACGCGCACCAACCTGCAGCTGGACGCCGAGGCGGCGGAATGAGCACGCCGGTGCCGCGGCCACCCCGTTTCAGGGGCGGCGACGCGGTGGCGGATGGCCGGCTCGACACTGGCGCGGAGGTTCGCTGGAATCTGGCCGAGGAAGTGCCCGCCGCGCTGACCTTCAACCAGGAGTCGAGCGTGGTGATGATGGTCACCCCTGCCGACCTGGAGGACTTCGCCGTCGGGTTCGCGGTCAGCGAGGGCATGGTGCCGTCCGCATCGGACATCACCAGAATCGACGTGCTGGCCAGCGCCAACGGCTATGTCATCGACATCAGGGCAAACCGGCTGACCGAGCGCGCTGGCCGTGAAAGGCTCATCGCCGGCCGCACCGGCTGTGGGCTCTGCGGCGTGGATTCGCTCGAAGATGCGGTCCGTCCGCCGAGACCGGTGGCGCGGCGCTTCCGCCTCGACGCCGGAGCCGCCGGCCGCGCGCTCGCGGCGCTGCCGGAACACCAGCCGCTCAACCGGCTGAACCATTCGGTGCACGCGGCGGCGTGGTGCACGCCGGCGGGTGACATCCTGCGAGCCCGCGAGGATGTGGGCCGCCACAATGCCCTCGACAAGCTGCTGGGCTCGCTGCTGCGCGATGGCCTCGACCCGGCCGATGGGTTCATCGTCCTGTCCAGCCGCTGCAGCTTCGAGCTGGTGCAGAAGGCCGCCGAAGCCGGCGTGCCCTATCTGGCAAGCATTTCCGCGCCGACGACCCTGGCCCTGACCATGTCGAGGGATGCGGGCATGGGCCTGGCGTGCCTGTCGCCGGACGGCATCGTCACGTTTGGAGCAGAATGATGGATGTCTCCGACATTACCCGGATGGCCAACCAGATTGCCGACTTCTTCGCGGCCTCTGGCCACGACGACGCGGTGAAGGGGATCGCCGATCACATCCGGCATTTCTGGGACCCGCGCATGCGGCGGGCGCTTTATGCCCAGGTCGACAAGGGCGGCGAGGGGATCAATCCGTTGGTGGTGGACGCGGCGGTGGCATTGCGTCAAACCGATCAATCGGTCGCGTCCAAAACCTGAGCCGCGGATGTCGGAACCACAGAGCCGTCAGGCGGAGCCCTGGCCCGCTGCCTCTTCCTTCCGGACGGCGGTCCATTCAAGGCTGGCGAAGCTGCCGCAGTTGCCGCACAGCTCGGACCAGATGCTCTGCCTGTAGCCGCAATTGGTGCACTGCCACGCCGGATCGCGCGGTGCCGAGGCTGCCTTGGTCGCGGCGAAGCGCGCGGCGGTGTCGTTGCCAAGCTTCTGCTCCAGCGCTTCCAGCAGCTGATAGACGCGCCGCCGCGGACCAAGCTCCAGCGCGGCGGTCAGGTGGCTGCGAGCCGGCCCGGGAAGGTCGGCGGCGATCGCCTGCCTTGCCAGAGCGAGATGGCCCTCGACGGTCTGTCGTTCGGCGACAAGTGCCTCCAACTGCTGGTACTGCTGTGCGGGCGAGGCATCGTCGGCCATGTCCAGCCATGCCGCGGACAGATCGGGATGGGGCGCGTGCCGCCAGCCCTCGCGCACGGTGGCGCGGGCCCTGCGCAGGGCGCCCTTCTTGCGATACAGGGCGGCGGCCAGCAGCCGCGCAGGCACCAGTTCCGGTTCCAGCTTGATCGCTTCGCGCGCCAGCTTCAGCGCCTCCTCGTTCCGGCTCTCGGTGTCTGCCTTGCGCGCCTCGGCCAGCCGGATGGTCGCGCGGCGGTGGCGGAACTCGGCGTCGGATACCCGCTTTGACCGGTAGGCGGCGAGCAGCGCCTTGTCGGCCGCCGGCCAGTCGCCCAGCGCGACGGCGCTCTCGAACAGGCCGGTCTGCGCCCAGTCGGCGCGGGGAAGCTGCTCGATGGCCCGGCGCGCCGTCGCCAGCATGGCGGTCCGGTCACCCTGCACGGTGTCGGCGGCGAACAGTCCGTGCAACGCC
>CAMBYA010000163.1 GCA_945872035.1 Rhizobium sp. Q54 | reverse complement strand
AGACATACTTGTAGACCTGCACGGCGTCCGCGGCGGTCACGAGCGTGCCGAACTTCATGCCCAGTTCGTGTTGCGAGGTCGCCACCTCGTGGTGGTGCTTTTCGATCGGCACGCCCATGGCGCGCATGGTGCCGAGCATCTCGGCGCGGATGTCGTGGCCGCTGTCGACCGGCTGGGCGGGGAAGTAGCCGCCCTTGATGCGCGGGCGATGGCCCATGTTGCCGCCTTCGATGGAGGCGCCGGCCATGTGCGGGCTCTCGACGTCGTCGAAACGGTAGAAGGCGGTGTTATAGCCCACATCCATCTGGACGTTGTCGAACATGAAGAATTCGGGCTCGGGGCCGAAATAGGCCGCGTCGCCGATGCCGGTCGAGTTCAGGTAGGCCAGCGCCGCCTTGGCGGTGCCGCGCGGATCGCGGCTATAGGCCTGGTGGCTGCCGGGCTCCAGGATGTCGCAGATCACGATCAGCTGCTTGGTCGCCGAGAAAGGGTCCAGCACGGCGGTCGAGACATCGGGCATCAGCACCATGTCGGACTCGTTGATCGCCTTCCAGCCGGCGATGGAGGAGCCGTCGAACATGACGCCGTCGACGAACATGTCCTCGTCGACCACGTCCTTGTGCATGGACAGGTGATGCCATTTGCTGCGCGGATCGGTGAAGCGCAGGTCGATGTACTCGATGTCCTCGTCCTTCATCCGCTTCAGCAGGGCAGTAACGTCACTCATGGATATTCCTCTCTCGTTCTCGATTCGAGTTGTTGGCTGGTAAGTTAGATGGCGTCGACGCCGGTTTCGCCGGTGCGGATGCGGATCGCTTCCTCGACGTTGGTGACGAAGATCTTGCCGTCGCCGATGCGGCCGGTTTGCGCGGCCTGCTGGATCGCCTCGATGGCCCGCTCGAGCAGGCTGTCGTCGAGCACGACCTCGATCTTCACCTTGGGCAGGAAATCGACGACATATTCGGCGCCGCGGTACAGCTCCGTGTGACCCTTCTGCCGCCCGAAACCCTTGGCCTCGATGACGGTGATGCCGCTCAGGCCGACCTCGTGAAGGGCTTCCTTCACCTCATCCAGCTTGAACGGCTTTATGATCGCTTCGATTTTCTTCATGCTCGCGTTCGTCCAACCCCAGAGTTTTGGATGTTTCGTAGTACGACGCATCAAGCACGATGCGTGCCAAGTCGCGGCCAAACCGTAACTTCCCGTTTCCGCGCTGTCCATGGCACAGGTATGGCACTCGCGAGCCGTGGAATTGCACATTACTGAGGCAGAATGATGATTATTCAGGCAGGATCAGTGGCTGAGGTGGCGCGTTGAAGCCGGTCAATGACGTTATCGGCGGTCTCGGCACGACGATCTTCACCGTCATGTCGGCGCTCTCGGTGGAGCACGGCGCCATCAATCTGGGCCAGGGCTTTCCGGACGAGGATGGCCCGGCGGACGTGCGAGAAGCCGCCGCGCGCGCCGCCATGGACGGGCCGAACCAGTATCCGCCGATGATGGGACTGCCGGCGCTGCGCCAGGCGGTCGCCGCGCATAACCAGCGATTCTACGGCCTCGACGTGGACTGGCGGACCCAGGTGCTGGTCACGTCCGGCGCCACCGAGGCGCTGACCGCCAGCCTGCTGGCGCTGCTGCGGCCGGGCGACGAGGCGGTGCTGATCGAGCCGGTCTACGATTCCTACCTGCCCATCGTCCAGCTGGCCGGCGCGGCGGCGCGCATGGTGCGGCTGCGGCCGCCAGGCTCGGCGGCGGGCGAGTGGTCGCTGCCCGAGGCCGAGCTGCGCGCCGCGTTCGGTCCCAGGACCAAGCTGCTGGTGATGAACAGCCCGATGAACCCGACCGGCAAGGTGTTCTCGGACGCCGAGCTGGCGCTGATCGCCGAACTGGCCATCCAGCACGACGCCTATGTGATCTGCGACGAGGTCTACGAGCACCTGGTGTTCTCCGGCGGGCGGCATGTGCCGCTGATGACCCTGCCGGGCATGGCGGAGCGCAGCATCCGCATCGGCTCGGCGGGCAAGACATTCTCGCTGACCGGCTGGAAGGTGGGCTATCTCACCGGCCCGGCCGACCTGATCGGCGCGGTGGCCAGGGCGCACCAGTTCATCACCTTCACCACGCCGCCCAGCCTGCAGGCCGCGGTCGCGCACGGCCTCGGCAAGGAGGACGCCTATTTCGCCGGGCTGGCCGCCGCCATGGAGCGCAAGCGCGACCGGCTGGTCGCCGGGCTGCGCGAGGTGGGCTTCGACGTGCTGCCGTCGCAGGGCACCTATTTCGCCAATGTGGACTTCCGGCCGCTGTGGAGCGGTGGCACCGACGTCGAGTTCGCCATGAAGCTGGTGCGCGAGGCGCGGGTCGGCTCGATCCCGGTCAGCGCGTTCTATGCCGGCGATCCGCCGACGCATCTGGTGCGCTTCTGCTTCTGCAAGCAGGACGCGGTACTGGACGAGGCCATCGCCCGGCTGCGCGCCTTCGCGGGCAAGAACGGGTAGAGCGCTTTCAGGCAAGGCGTATGGCCTTGCCGTCCGAAAGCCGCGGCGAAATGCCCTTGGGCGGTTCATCCTCGACTGAACCGCTCAAGGTTGTTTTTGTCCCGTTCTGCTGTTGCAAGGCGGGGCGACCCAATGTAAGAACTGCGCCCCTGTGGTGGCTGTAGCTCAGTTGGTTAGAGCGCGGGTTTGTGGTACCTGAGGTCGTGGGTTCGATTCCCATCAGCCACCCCAGTTTCCCCTTCATCTGCATTTCGGTGACAGTTTACCAAACTTCTCCCTTCTGTCATTCTCCGCCGGTCTGGCACGGGAGGCGCAGCATGGCGAGGTTGGCGCGGCTGGTGGTGCCGGGGCTGCCGCATCACGTGACGCAGCGCGGCAACCGGCGCGAGCAAGTGTTCTTCGGCGACGGGGACTACCGGCTCTATCTGGACCTGGTCGGCGCGGCCGCGCGCAAGTCCGGCACGGCGGTCTGGGCCTATTGCCTGATGCCGAACCACGTGCATTTCATCATGGCGCCGTCGCACGCCGACGGGCTGCGTGCCACCTTCGCCGAGGCGCACCGGCGCTATACCGGCGCGGTCAACGCCCGGCTGCGGCAGACCGGGCATCTTTGGCAGGGCCGGTTCGGCTCCACGGTGATGGACGAGCGCCACCTGCTGGCGGCGGCGCGCTATGTGGCCCGGAACCCGGTGCGCGCCGGGCTGGCTGCGCGGGCGGACGGCTGGCCCTGGTCCAGCGTCCACGCCCATCTGGCGGGGCGCGACGACGGGTTGGTGACGGTGCGGCCGTTGCTCGACCGGGTCGGCGACTTCGCGGCCTTTCTGGACGAAACCGGCGACGAGGACGCGGTCGCTGCCCTGCGCAAGTCCTACGCAACGGGCCGGCCGGTGGGGTCGGAAGCGTGGCTCGCCAGTCTGGAAGCCGCCACCGCCCGGCCGCTGGCGCCCCGCAAGCGCGGACCCAAGCCGAAGGTGGATGTCGAACCGGGGGGCGGGTGAGTTATTTAGTAAACTGTCACCGTAACCGGTTCCCATGACACAGGAGGCTGTCCGGTTTGAGGAGGGTGAGTTTGGTACGAGAGCGACCTTGCTTGCGCCTTGGTCTTCATCTGCACATCAGGAAATCATGCGGGTTAGGCCAAATGAGTTGGAATTGAACGCCTCGAAAGGGTGGCGTGGGCGCGATATAGAATTCATACAGGACTATGAATGGCTTTCATCTTTCGTAATAATAGATATGAAAATTGAAAACATATCTCCTGTCATGAGTTTGAAGAAATTGATAAATTTGAATATAGTAACTTATTGCAATACTAAATTGGATTTTGGAGTTTTTAATTACCTTAGTCATTGCGCCTTGGAATGGAGGAGTGGAGCGGAATCTCTGTTTGATTGTTCCACCCTCACCGATCTGTTCATAAATCGTTACAAAGGCAAGAGCAGCTCGCCATTTGGTAGGTTGGAGAATTTGGAATCGCTAGCAATTTTGAACTCCTCGATTACCGAATTACAAGGCCTTTCCGAACTCCATCGCCTGCGCTCATTGCGCATAGCTGGCCTCAGATCGCTTAAATCGATCGAGGGAATAGAGGGCCTATTCCGATTAGAGAGCTTTGAAATGCAGACTTGCCGATCCGTTAGGTCCCTCTCGCCGCTTTCCGGTTTGACCAATTTGATAGAAGTGAATGTAAGCAACAATGGGGAGCTGGACAGTCTTGCTCCGCTACGAGGGCTTCCGCATCTACGCACCGTTTTGTTCTATGAATCGACGAACATTGCCGATGGCGACTTGCGAGCGATTTTTGACCACCCAACGGTATCGAAGGTGTCATTCCAAAACCGCAGGCACTACTCTCACAGGCGTGAAGACTTCTCGCAGCAAGGCCAAGGATAAAAATGTCAGATCAGCATCGTCTCGAAATCCCGCAAGCTGTTACGGCGGATACCAATGCCTTTGAGATTTTAAGGGTATGGGTCGCCAGCAACCAACAGCAAGTCAGTCTGCGGAGCGGAGTGTGGGCCGACCCTGCCGCGTGGGGGATCATGCTCGCCGACCTAGCTAGACACGTGGCAGAATCTTACGGCCAGGAGGACGGGAGAGATGTTGCTTCGACTTTGGCGCGGATCAAGGCAGGGATCGACGTCGAGTTGGGCTAGCGACCAGTCCGATTTTGGAAGCCCCGATCCGCAAGTCAGGCCCTATCCCTGGATCGGTGCGTTGGAGTGAGTGACTGACCGGCACAGCGTACGCCAGGGTTGGCTGGTGCTATGGCATTGAAGTGGTGCGAGAAAATGGCGTTTTGGGTCGTTGGTCACTTCTCAATCACATTACAGTTGCGACGGTCCTTCGACAGGCTCAGGATGATCGGGAGCTGTTGAGGCGTTCAACCCGTTGTAATCGCGCCATATCCTGCGCCGCCCGCCTAATGTTGAACTGACTTGCCGCTGGTGGCGGGTGCATTGCTCCTGAACTGTGGATAGAGCTGCTGAAACGGCTCCGCCACCGGGCGCGGCGTGTTGCCGACCCGTGTGTAGTGCTGTGGCGCCAGCGCCGCCGTGTAGCGGCTGAGGGGGATCAGGTTACGGTGACAGTGCATTTAATTGACATGTGCGGCTGATCTCTTACCCCGCGCAGCGGGTGCGGAGTTGGTGCGGATCACCCAGTCTCCTCCACCTGATCCTTGTTCCATCCGAAGCGGAGGAGGTGTGCGGCGCACGCTGCACGACGGCCTGCCACGACGAGACCGTCGGCCGGCCCGTCGGAGACGAGGCGCTCATCATGGCGTTGGAAGTCACGACGAACCGCACGCTCAGGCCCGGCAAGCGCGGGCCGAAGCCCATGTCGAAACAATTGCGCCGTCAGCGAAGTACTGCTGTTCTATGTTCCGGGCGCACCAAGAGGCCGTAGCGGGCTAACGAACCGGTATTGCCACAGCTTCCCGAGTTCCCTGGCCAGTGTCTGGAATTCGGTTTCCAGCGCGGCCGGGTTCAGGTGCGGAGCGACCGCGGCGCGGATATCGTCCCAGCCGAGGGGGCCCTGTTCCAGGGCGTCGAGCAAAGCCTGCGTCTGGCGGGTGTCGGTCCTGATGGCGACCTTGCCGTCTGAATACACCACCCCCTCACCGTCGGCCTGTTGCCGCGTCAGGGTCGACGCCCACCGCACCAAGGGCGGGCGTGCGCATGTCGATGCCGGCGGTAGCCTCGGGCAGCCTGCAGAACACGGCGAAGCGGTAGCCACCCGCCGAGAAATCATACTTCGCTGCGGCCAGCGCCCGTTCCCGGGGCGACGGCAATTCCTCGCCTCAGCTGCCGCGCAAGTAGCCGAGGAACTGGACACCGTGACGCGCCATTCCCGCCGCCAGCGCCGGCGTGTCGAGCACGTCGAACGCCGGATTGAGGGCTTCATGGAACAAAACGTCGTCGGCCGTCTCCGACAATTGGCGGAGGATGCGTAGGACGAGCTCGCGCTGATCGCCGTGGGCGGGCACCAGATCCATCAATTCCTGGATCTGCCGCCGGGTCACGGCG
>CAMBYA010000162.1 GCA_945872035.1 Rhizobium sp. Q54 | reverse complement strand
CATAATATACCAAAATGGACGCTAATCTCAACGAGACCGTAGTTTATCCAGTATCCTGAACAGCTTAGGCACATACGCCCGCGTCACATACCGGTGGTTGAACTCGCCTGCCCCGGCGATTCCATCCGGGTTCTCCACCCAGACCGTCTCGGCGATGGGCACGAACTTGTCCAGCATCCGGTTGACGCCGATGTTGCGCGGCCGGGTCTGGTGGGTCAGGCGGTTCATGTCGCAGGCCTCGCAATACATGGCGATGCGGTGCGGATAGAGCGCGGTCGAGATGCCGGTCTTGCGGGCGAGCGGGTTGGTCAGGTGCCAGTGGGAGAAGTTGCTGTCCGCGCCGTAGCGGTTCAGAAGGGTATAGCCCACGAACGTGTCGTCGAGGGTGATGGCGAAGGCCATGGAGCGCTGGTCCGGGTCGCCGGTGCGCAGCGCCCGGCGGAAGCGGGCACGTGTGTCGTCCTCGCTGCCGAGACGGGCCTTGTCGATGCCGAGGAACGCCAAATAGTCGTCGCCGCTGTCGTACCAGTAGCGCACGACGGCCTCGATATCGTCTTCGATGAGGTCACGGAAGGCGGCATGCCCGGCGGCGATGGTCTCGCCGCCGAACCTTACCGGGCTCACTTCCCGGCGTCGGCTTTCGCCGGCGCCTTGGTCACGCCGACCATGGCGGGGCGCAGCAGCCGGTCGCCGATGGTGTAGCCCACCTGCAGCACCTGGTTGACGGTGCCGGGCGTCTGGTCGGCGTCCTCCACCTCGAACATGGCCTGGTGCAGATTGTGGTCGAACTTCTCGCCATGCGGGCTCACTTCCTTGACGCCGTGGCGCTGCAGCACGTTGGCGAGCTCGCGGCCGGTGAGCTGCACGCCCTCGACGAAGCTGGCGAATACCGGGTCCTTGTCGGCGCCCTCGGGCAGCGCGTCGAGCGCCCGGCCCAGATTGTCGGCCACCGCCAGCAGGTCGCGGGCAAAGCCGGCGATGCCGTAATTGCGCGCGTCCTGCACGTCCTTCACGGCGCGGCGGCGCACGTTCTCGGCCTCGGCCACGGCGCGCAGCATCTTGTCCTTCAGGTCGGCGATTTCCGCCTGGGCCAGCGCCAGGCGCGCTTCCAGATCGACGGCCTCGCTGGGATCGGTTTCAGGATTTTCTTGTTCGTCGTTCATCATGTCCTCAACTCAGAAGCCGGCCCACGACGCGGGCGGTGTAGTCGACCATCGGCACGATCCGCGCGTAGTTGATCCGGGTCGGACCGATAACGCCCAGGATGCCGATGACGTTTCGTTGCTCGTTGGCGTAGGGAGCCAGGATCAGCGACGAGCCCGACAGGCTGAACAGCTGGTTTTCCGAGCCGATGAAGACGCGAACGCCCTCAGCTTCCTTCGCCAGGTCCAGCAAATGGATGAACTCGCGCTTGTTTTCAAGGTCTTCGAGCAGGCGCCTGATGCGCTCCAGGTCCTCGGCCGCCTCCAGGTTCTCCAGCAAATGGCTCTGGCCGCGCACGATCAGCGTCTGGTTGCCCTCGGTCGGACCGGTCCAGATGGCGAGGCCATCCTCGACCACCTTGCTTGACAGCGCGTCGAGCTGGGCCTGGTGCTCGGTCAGCTCGCTCAGGATGAAGGACTTCGCCTCGTCCAGCGTCTTGCCGGTCATGCGCGCGTTCAGGTAGTTGCCGGCGCGCTGCAGCGTCGACGGCATCATGTCGGCGGGCACCTCCATGATCCGGTTCTCCACCTGGCCGTCCTCGGTCACCAGCACGGCGAGCGCCCGGCCCGGATTGAGACTGACGAACTCGATGTGCCTTATCGCCACGTTCAGCTTGGGCGCGATCACCAGCCCGGCCGCGTGCGACAGGCCCGACAGCATGGCCGACGCCTGCTGCAGCACGCCGTCGACGGTCTGGCCGCCCGAGCCCATGCGGCCCTGGATGGCGTTGCGCTCGTCATTGCTCAGATTGCCGAACTCCAGCAGCCCGTCGACGAAGATGCGCAGGCCGCGCTCGGTCGGCAGCCGCCCTGCCGAGGTGTGCGGCGCATAGAGGAGTCCCGCATCCTCCAGGTCGGCCATGACGTTGCGGATGCTCGCGGAGGAGAGGTTGAGGCCGAGGCGCTGGACAAGAGTGCGCGAGCCCACCGGCTCGCCGGTTTCCAGGTAGGCCTCGACAATGCCGCGCATGATCCTGCGCGTGCGTTCGTTCAGTTCCTCGATCATGACCCGACTATGTAGGCAAACCGCCCCGAGGTTCAACGTGAAGCGGATGGGTGAAGCGGAGGAGCCGGTCGTCGCGCTGGACGCGAGGCAGCGCACGGACTAGAACCCTGCCACCAATTCCTGACGGGAAACGAACATGCGCCCATCCGGCCGATCCCCCGACCAGCTCCGCCCGATCTCGCTGGAGACCGGCTTCTCCGCCTATGCGGAAGGCTCGTGCCTGGCGCGCTTCGGCGGCACCCACGTGCTGTGCACCGCCTCGCTCGACGAGGGCGTGCCCGGCTTCCTGCGCGGCAAGGGCAGCGGGTGGGTGACGGCGGAATACGGCATGTTGCCGCGCTCGACGCACACACGCAGCTCGCGCGAGGCGGCGCGCGGCAAGCAGACCGGCCGCACCCAGGAAATCCAGCGCTTGATCGGCCGTTCCCTGCGCGCGGTCACCAACATGAAGGCCTTCGGCGAGCGCCAGATCGTCATCGACTGCGACGTGATCCAGGCCGACGGCGGCACCCGCACCGCCTCGATCACCGGCGGCTACGTGGCGCTCTATCTCTGCTTCAAGAAGATGAAGGACCAGGGCCTGATCGAGAGCATCCCGCTGACCAGCCAGGTCGCCGCGGTATCGTGCGGCCTCTACAACGGCCAGCCGGTGCTCGACCTTGACTATCTGGAAGATTCGAAGGCCCAGGCCGACGCCAACTTCGTGCTGACCGGCGCGGGCGGCATCGTCGAGATCCAGGGCACCGCCGAGGACGAGCCGTTCTCGGAAGCTGAATTCCTGCACCTGCTGTCGCTCGCCAAGGCCGGCATCGCCGATCTGGCCCGCTACCAGCGCCAGGCGCTCGGGATCGAGTGATGGCGCGGCGCTTTCCCGGCGGACGGCTGGTGGTGGCCACGCACAATCCGGGCAAGGTGCGCGAGATAGGCGACCTGCTGCGCCCGTTCAAGGTGGACGCGGTCTCGGCGGGCGAACTGGGCCTGCCCGAGCCGGAGGAGACCGGCACCACCTTCCGCGCCAATGCCGAACTGAAGGCGCTGGCCGCCGCGACGGCGTCGGGCCTGCCGGCCCTGGCCGACGATTCCGGCCTGTCGGTGGCCGCGCTGGGCGGCGACCCGGGCATCTATTCGGCGCGCTGGGCCGGCGAGGCCAAGGATTTCGTCGTCGCCATGCAAAAGGTCCACGACCTGCTGCAGGCCGGCGGCAAGGACGGCAGCCGCGCCCATTTCACCTGCGCCCTGACGCTCGCCTGGCCCGACGGCCATGTGGAGACGTTCGAGGGCGAGATCCATGGCGACCTGGTCTGGCCGCCGCGCGGCGTGCACGGCTTCGGCTACGACCCCATGTTCCGCGCCGATGGCCACCACATCACCTTCGGCGAGATGGACCCCGACGAGAAGCACGCGATCAGCCACCGCGCCGTGGCGTTCCGGCAGCTGATCGATGCGTGCTTCTAAGCCTGGCTTCGCGGTCTACGTCCACTGGCCGTTCTGCCTGTCGAAATGCCCGTATTGCGACTTCAACAGCCATGTGCGCGAGGCGGTCGACCAGGACCGCTGGCGCGCCGGGCTGCTGCGCGAGATCGACCACTACGCGGCGCTGACCCCGGGCCGCGCCGTCACCAGCGTGTTCTTCGGCGGCGGCACGCCGTCGCTGATGGCGCCGGAGACCACGGCGGCGGTGATCGAACGGATCGGCGAACGCTGGGGTTTTGCCGACAATCCCGAGATCACCCTCGAGGCCAATCCGACCAGCGTCGAGGCCGGCCGCTTCACGGCTTACGAAAAGGCCGGCGTCAACCGGGTCTCGCTGGGCGTGCAGGCGCTCAACGACGCCGACCTGAAGGCGCTGGGACGCGGCCACAGCGTCACTCAGGCGCTTGATGCCGTGGCGCTCGCCCGCGACACCTTTCCCCGCTACAGCTTCGACCTGATCTATGCCCGGCCCGGCCAGACCGTCGCGCTGTGGGAAGCCGAGCTGGCGCGCGGCCTGGCGATGGCGGGCGATCATCTGTCGCTCTACCAGCTCACCATCGAGGAGGGCACCGCCTTCCACGCCGCGTTCCGCGACGGCAGACTGGTGCTGCCCGACGAGGACACGTCCGCCGAACTCTACGAGCTGACGCAGGTCATGACCGGCGCCGCCGGCATGCCCGCCTACGAGATCTCCAACCACGCCGCGCCGGGCGGCGAGAGCCGGCACAACATGACCTACTGGCGCTACGGCGAATATGCCGGCATCGGCCCCGGCGCCCATGGCCGCCTGCATCTCGGCGCGGTGACCGCGACGGCCCAGCGCCGCAAGCCCGAGACCTGGCTCGACCTGGTCGAGGCGCAGGGCCACGGCACCGAATTGATGAACCCGGTCCCGCCCGCCGAAAGCGCCGAGGAGATGGTCATGATGGGCCTGCGCACCGCCGAGGGCGTCGACCTGGCGCGGCTGGCGGCGATTTCCGGCGGGGCGCTGGAGGTTGTGGTCGATCGCGAGCGGCTGGCCGATTTGCTCGATCAGGGTATGTTGATCCGGACTTCAGAAACACTGAAGGCGACGCCACAAGCCTGGCCGGTACTCAACGAAGTGATCCGGCGGCTGCTGGGTTAGCCTAACCCCACCCATTATCGTCATCCCCGCGCACGCGGGGACCCAGCTCTTCGTAGGGCACCGGCCCGTCTGCAGCGTCTTGAATCTATCGTTATCGAGGCACACAAGGGCCTCGTACCCTTCCCCATCTGGGTCCCTGTGTGTTTGCGATGTGCGAGGATGGTGGCGGTCGGTAGGCCGTTGGGTCCCTGGTCCTGAAGACCGCGTGCGGGCTTTGGTCACCGACCGCCTTTGCGTTCCACCTGAACAGTTGCACGAGGCTGTTGACGCAGACCTCGCACCATAGGGACAGGCACTATGAGCATATCCCCATTTTGGCTTGGGATCGACGTGTCGAAGCGCACGCTTGATCTGAGTGACGGCATGACCCCGCATCGCCGGATCGGCAACAACGGCGCCGAGATCGCCAGCCTTGTGACGGCGCTGGGCGATCAACCGGTCCAGGTCATCTTCGAGGCGACCGGCAGTTACGATCGTCTGCTCCAACTCGCCCTCTCGGTTGCTGGCATTCCTTTCGTCAGGGTCAATCCGGCGCGGGCGCGCGACTTCGCCAGGGCCGCGGGCTTCCTGGCCAAGACCGATGCGGTCGATGCCCGGATGCTGGCCGAGATGGGCCGGCGCATGGATCTGGCCCACTCCGGTCTCGAGAGCCCGGAACGGCAGCGTCTTACCGCCCTTCACAGGCGCCGCGACCAGCTCGTCGACATGCGCCAGCGGGAGCGCGTCAGACGCACCGAAGAACACGATGTTGAGAGCCGGAGCGCCATCGACCGGCATCTAGCCTGGCTCGATGAGGAAGTCCGACGGCTCGACAAGGACATCGAGGCCCACATCGCGGCACACACCGGGCTCCGCCAGCCCGGCCGGCTGCTCCGGAGCATCCCAGGGTTCGGCCCCGTCGCCACCACTACTCTGTTGGCGCTCATGCCCGAGCTTGGGCACAGACCCGCCAAGACCATCTCCGCCCTCGCCGGCCTCGCTCCCTTCAATGCAGACTCGGGCCAGATGCGAGGCCAGCGGCACATCAAGGGAGGCAGAACCCGTGTCCGACGCGCCCTCTACATGGCCGCTGTCAGCGCCGTCCGAACGAACTCCTGCTTTGCGGAAACCTACAAAAGGCTCAGAGCCACCGGGAAGCCAGCAAAGCTTGCCCTCATCGCCGTCGCTCGAAAACTCATCGTCACCGCAAACGCCGTCATCAAAACACAGACACCGTTCCGCGCTTAACACAGTTGCCCGCG
>CAMBYA010000161.1 GCA_945872035.1 Rhizobium sp. Q54 | reverse complement strand
CCCTGCTTCGTGCCTTCGACCGCGTCGGCCAAATCCACGGCGACGGTGGTCGCGCCCAGGTTCTCCTTCACATAGTCGCTGACGGTGCGCGCGATCCATTCGATGTGGGTGGCGAGCAGCGGATCGGCCGGCATGTGCCAGCTGGCATGCTCGCCGATGACGTTCAGCACCGGCGTGAAGGCGCGCCGGGCGTTGTGCAGGTTGGTCAGGCCGTTGGCGAGGCCGGGCCCCAGGTGAAGCAGGCACATGGCCGGCTTGCCGGTCATCCGGCCATAGCCGTCGGCCGCGCCAGTCGCCACGTTCTCGTGCAGACAGAGGATACCGCGAATCCCGGGCACCGAATCGAGCGCCAGCACCAGCGGCATCTCGGTGGTGCCCGGATTGGCGAAACAGACCTCGATGCCCTCGCTGACGGCGGCGGCGACCAGTGCTTGCGCACCGTTCATGTGGCGGCTCCCCTTCCCTGGAGGGCCAACTCTAGCTGCGGAGCAGGGTCGGTCAAATGAATAAGCCCGCCGACACGGGGAGGAGTCGGCGGGCTCGCTCAGGAGACGTCATGGCTGACGTCACGGGGATTCCGATCTGTCGCTCCGGCGGTAGGGGCGCTGGTGACGGGGAGCGCATGATCCCCTTTCGGGGTCGATTCCGTCACCAGCGCTACCCAGCCGGAACTTGCGAGTAGCTCTTAACTGAAGACAGATGTAGCCCACCTGAGAATCGCTTGCAACAACTATTTTGCGATTCATTCGCAAAACAATCCGTGAAGGGCTTGTGAGAGTGGTTTTGGAAGGCTACGCGCGCCTCTCGCCGTGATTTTGCGAGTGAAGCGCGGCAATCCAGCTCCTCCGCCACACGGCTATCAACGGCACGGCTGGGCTGCTTCGCTTCGCTCGTAGAATCACAGGGAGTTGCAGAAAATCCTAAAGATGCCGCAACGCGTCAGGATCGAACTCGTAACCCATCGCCACCAGCCCCTCCTCCAGGAAATCGCCCAGTTGCGGCGTGCCGATCAGATAATCCGCCGTGGAGTTGATGGCTTCCTCGCGGGCGGTTTCCACCGCCTCTTCCCAATCTTCGGCGTCATAGGTGCCACGCCCGATCCACATCATGGCGACCAGTTCGTAACCCGCGTCCTCGTCCAGGTCTTCGATGGCCTCGCGCAGTTCCTGGTAGGTTGGATCGTCGGCGAAATCCTCGAGGATGATGCCCTCGCCGTCATCGGCTTCGTCGGACCCTGGCGCTTCGTTCACGGGTTCGACCTTTGCGTCGAACTCGCGGGCCTTGATGATGATGTACGACACAACTGCGACGCTCAGCGCTTCCATGACGCCTTCTCCCGAATGCACATGAAGAGTGTATCGCTCGGCGCGCCCGTCGCCAGAGCAAACCCGTCGATTCAGGATAGCCTCTAGACGGCGTTCACCGGAATCTTGAGATACACGACGCCGTTGCCTTCCGGCTCCGGAAAATGGCCCGCACGGATATTCACCTGGATCGACGGCAGGATCAGCGTCGGCATCTCCAGCGTCCCGTCGCGGGCCTGGCGCATGACGACGAAGGAATCCTCCGAGATGCCGTCACGCACATGGATGTTACCGTCGCGCTGGGCCGCCACCGTGGTTTCGTGGACATACTCCGAGCGGCCTTCGGGAAGGTAGTCATGGCACAGGAACAGCCGCGTCGCTGGGGGAAGCGAGAGCACACGCCTGATCGACCGGTACAACGTCCGGGCGTCGCCGCCGGGAAAGTCGGCGCGCGCCGTGCCATAGTCGGGCATGAACAGCGTATCGCCGACAAAGGCGCAATCTCCGATCAGGTAGGTGAGACAGGCCGGCGTATGGCCGGGCGTGTGGATCACCTCGACGCTCATGGCGCCGATAGCAAAGCGATCGCCGTCCTCGAACAGCTGGTCGAACTGGCGCCCGTTGGGCACGAAGTCCGACGACAGGTTGAACAGCTTCCCGAACGTCGCCTGCACGTCGACGATGCGGGCGCCGATTCCCGTCCTGCCGCCAAGCCGCTCAAGCAGATGAACCGACCCGGTGATGTGATCGGCATGGGCGTGGGTTTCCAGGATCCAGTCGACCTCCAGGCCTTCGGCGTCGACATAGTCGATGATCGCGTCGGCCGAGCGCGTGCTGGCCCGGCCCGACTTGGGATCGTAGTCAAGGACCGGATCGATAATGGCGCAGCGCGTACTGCGGGGATCGCGCACCACATACGAGAACGTGAAGGTCGCCTGATCGAAGAACGCTTTGACTGCTGGCTGCATGACCGCTCCGGGACATCACATGGCCGTGCAGTATTAGACGATCCGGTGCGGCTCCGACTTGATTGGGGTCAAACGATCGGGTCATCGAGCAGATGGCTGCCGTCGCGGGACTCTACCTCGACAACCCACAGGTCGGGATCGAACTTCACCTGCTTCTGGATAAAGGCATCCGCGTCGAAATCGGGCACCGGGTCCGGGCCGGTCGCGCGCAGCCAGGCACGGTTGCCGTCCAGGTCGACGGTTCGCTCGAACACCGTCGAGCCGATGCCGTGCTGGTAGAGCTTGATCAGCACCGTCCCCGCCGTGTCGTCGCCATGACGGACGACCATGGCGGGAATGGCCCGGGTCTCGCACAGCCTGATATAGGCCTGGACCCAGAATTTGGCGTTGAGGCGCGGCTGGCTCAGAGTTCGACCTCGTGCAGTTTCTGGACCTCGAGCCCGCCCTCGACGATGCCGCCGAGGCGCGGCAGCACGGCCTTCACATGCGGCGTGTCGCGGTGCGCCTGCAGCGCCGCCTCGTTCTCGTAGATTTCGATCATGATGAATTCCTGCGGGTCGTCGGTGTGGAACAGCTTGTAGACGACCGTGCCGGGCTCGTTGGCCTCGACGACGTTGCTCATGGTGCGGCCAACGGCCGCGAATTCCGCTTCCTTGCCGGCCTTGACCCGGACCTTGACGATCTGTGCGAACATTCTGGTTCCCCTTGGATGGATTTACGCGTCGCCGATCTTGACCAGCAGCTTGCCATCGTGGCTGCCGGTGAACAGCTTGTTGAAGATTTCGGGCGTGTTCTCCAGGCCGTCGCGGACGTCGACCTTGAACTTCAGCTTGCCGGCCTTGATCCAGTCGTTGATCTGCTGGTAGCCGGGCATGGCGCGGTGCATGTAGTCGGACACCAGCAGACCCTCCACATGGGCGCGCTTGACCAGGATGTTCCACATGTTGCGCGGGCCGGGCGGCGGATCGTGGCTGTCGTTGTAGGCCGAGATCATGCCGCAGATGGCGATGCGGGCATGCATCGCCATGTTGTCCATGGCCGCCTCCAGCGTCGCGCCGCCGACATTCTCGAAATAGACGTCGAAACCGCCCGGGAAATGCTTCCTGATCTCGGCCGACAGGTCCTTGGTGGCGCGGTAGTCGATGGCGGCGTCGAAGCCCAGCTCCTCGGTCAGCCAGCGGCACTTTTCCGCGCCGCCGGCGATGCCGACCACCTTGCAGCCCTTGATCTTGCCCATCTGGCCGACCAGCGAGCCGACACCGCCCGCCGCGCCTGACACCAGCAGGTTCTCACCGTCCTTCAGCTTGCCGACCTCGAACAGGCCGTAATAGGCGGTGGCGCCCACGGCGCCCAGCGGATGCAGGTAGGTCGTCAGGTCATGGCCCCATTCGACGGGCACCGGGCCCACATAGCCGGGTTTGCACACCACGTAATCTGCCCACGCGCCGAGGCCCGAGACGATCTGACCGACGGGATGGGCATCCACGTTGGATTTGACGACCTTGCCCAGCACTACTGAACGCACCGGCGTGCCGAGCGGGATCGGCGGCATGTAGTTGCCCTGGGCATCCATCCAGCCGCGAATCGCCGGGTCCATGGCGGCATAGAGCACGCGGACGACGAACTCGCCGGGACCGGGCTCCGGCACCGGGCTTTCGCGCCACTGGTAGTCACTCGGCTTGGGCTCGCCCTGCGGGCGCTGCACCAGCAGCCATTCGCGGTTGATGTCGGCCATCATTCCCTCCCTGAAATCTTCGCCATCAATACGGAACAGCCTGGCCGTTGTCGATGATCACCCGCTCCTCGCCCAGCCAGATCGGCGAGCGGGCGAAGTCGATGAACCGGGCCTCGTCCTCGACCGCCTCGGCCATGGCGGCCTGCGCCGCCGGGTCCTGCATCCGCTCCTGCAGGAATTCCAGGCTGGGCCACCACGCCTCGGCGACGCCGTCATAGGGCTCGGGCGCGCCGCGGTCGTCGACGAACAGCTTGTTGAGCGGGTTGTCGGACGTGTGGGTCTGCACGTAGCGGACCATGCCGATGTGCTGCATCAGCCGCTGGCCGAGCCGGCCGTGGTTCTCGTACCAGTAGCGCTGGAATTCCTCACGCGTCAGATGCGCCTGGCGGCGGAGGCAGAAGGTGAGCTTGAGCATGGTGTTTTCCCCGTTTGATTAAACTGTCTTGAATTTCGCTAGTTGCACCCCGAGCTTTGTGGCCTCCCCCGGCCGATATAGAGCGGAGGGAGTATCGAATTGACTAATGCAATCGGCTCTCCCGCATGTCTGTATCGAAGGCGGATCGCTGTTTCCCGTAGGCGTTCGATAGTTAGTGAGTTAAGTCCGACCATTTCACCAACTATCGTTCCATTGGGTAGCTTCACCTGACAGTCGATTCGGTTATCCCACTCTTGGGCGGTACAGAACGCGGCTACGGCTTCCTTGCGCAGGATTTCCTCTGCCTTTTTGCTCAACTGCTCCCAAAGAAGACCGCGCGCATCCCAATCGATCGACGGATCATCTGAAGCCGGATCGACTCCGATCAATTTCAAAACAAGTTCTTCTATTTCCATAGTAGCTCGCATCCTGGACGAAAGCAGACTTCCCACGTGCCTTTGTTGGCAATGCGCGTGAGTATGCGCCACTATGCGGCGAACCGTCATCAGGGGAGAGATCGATGGCAATGCCGAGCGAGCGCAAGATTTTCCAGAACGCGTGGGTCGTCGACGACCTCATGGCGGCCTGCAACCGCTGGATCAAGTTCTACGGCGTCGGGCCGTTCTACGTCACCCAGAACCTGACCATCGGCAACGTGCAGTACCGCGGCGCGCCGGGCGAGCTGCGGATGTCCGTGGGCCTGGCGCAGGCCGGCGACGTGCAGATCGAGCTGATCGAGCAGCACAGCGACAGCAACAGCGCCTACCGCGACATGTACAAGAAGGGCCAGCACGGCTTCCATCACTGCTGCGTCTGGAGCAGCGACTACGACGCAGACATGAAGGCCTATCCGGCGGCCGGCTATCCGGCGACGACCTATGGCGGCGGCGACGGCAGCGCGCCGCGTTTCGCGTATTTCGACGCGCGCAAGGACTTCGACATCTTCCTCGAGATCGTCGAGCCCAACGACGCTATCCGCGCCTCGTTCAAGCGAGTCGCGGACGCAGCCGCGACCTGGGACGGCAAGACCGATCCGATCCGCATCAACCAGCCTGACGGCAGCTACACGGTTCCTTGAGGAGACTGGGAATGAAATTGGGAAAGCGCGCCGTCTGGGCCGGGCTCGACGGTTATACGGCCAGCGAGGCGGCGGCCTTCGCCCGCCGGATCGAGGAATGGGGCTATGACACGCTGTGGATTCCGGAAGGGCTCGGCCGCGAGCCGCTGTCGCTGGCGGCCTGGCTGCTGGCGAACACGGAACGGCTGACGGTCGCCACCGGGATCACCAACATCTACGGCCGCGACGCGCGTACCGCGAAGGTGGCCCAACTGGCGCTCAACGAGCAGTCCGGCGGGCGTTTCCTGTTGGGACTCGGCGTGTCGCACAAGCCGTTCGTCGAAGGCTTCCGCGGCCATGTCTACGGCAAGCCCATCGCCGCCATGACAGGCTATCTCGACGCCATGGCGCAGGTGCAGTACATGGCGCCGCAGCCCGCCGAGCCGCCGAAGACGGTGATCGCCGCCCTCGGCCCGAAGATGCTGGAAGTGGCCCGCGACAAGGCCGACGGCGCCCATCCCTATTTCGTCACGCCCGAGCACACCGCCGAGGCGCGCCGGATCCTGGGGCCGGGCAAG
>CAMBYA010000160.1 GCA_945872035.1 Rhizobium sp. Q54 | reverse complement strand
CACACCGCCGACGTCATATTCATCCCACTCCTGGCGCTGTTTCTGGTGGCCGTGGCAAGCTTGGCAACCTTCCTCGTGAGTGCTTGGCGAAGGTGATGGCTATCGCATTGAACTGCTGCTTTCCACCCATTGCGGCAATCCTTGCATGGATGCCAATCTCCAAAAGAAGGAAGGGACCCGAAGGCCCCTTCCGTAACCGTATCAGCCGAAGCGCGGCTCGTCCCACCAGGGGAACCAGCCGGGCATGTCCTCGGACACCTTCAGCTTGTAGTCGGCCGGGCGCTTCTCCAGGAACGAGGTGACGCCTTCGGCGGCGTCGGCCATCTTGCCAAGCGTGGCGATGCCGCGGCTGTCGATGTTGTGGGCTTCCATCGGGTGCGAGGCGCCCAGCATGCGCCACATCATCTGGCGCATCAGCGCCACCGACACCGACGAGGTGTTCTCGGAGATTTCGCGGCCGATCTCGCGGGCGCGCGGGATCAGGTCCTCGGGCGCCAGGATTTCGGACACCAGGCCGCCATCCAGCGCTTCCTGCGCCGGGAACACGCGGCCCGAGTAGCACCATTTGGTGGCCTGCTGGATGCCGACGAGACGTGGCAGGAACCAGCTGGAGCAGGCTTCCATGACGAGGCCGCGGCGGCCGAACACGAAGCCATAGCGCGCCTCGGTAGAGGCAAGGCGGATGTCCATGGGCAGCTGCATGGTGACGCCGACGCCGACCGCCGGGCCGTTGCAGGCGGCGATCACCGGCTTCAGACACTCGAATATCTGCAAGGTCACGCGGCCGCCGCCGTCGCGCCACAGGCCGCCCGGGCCGACCTTGTCGATGCTGGGGCGCTTGTCGGTGTCGAAGGTCGAGCCGCCCGCGCCCAGATCGGCGCCGGCGCAGAAGCCGCGGCCTTCGCCGGTGACGATCACCGCGCGCACCTCGTCATCGTCGTTCACCTTCCTGAACACCTCGACCATTTCGCTCTGCATGTCGAAGTTGAAGGCGTTGAGGCGCTCCGGCCGGTTCAGCGTGATGGTCAGGATGCGGTCCTTCACATCCGTCTTGAGCGACTTGTAGACAGTCATGGCATCTTCCCCGATTCGTTAGGCGTGAATTTCAGTGCTTCGCTATGTATTGGGCGATGGTGAGAAAGTCATCCGCTTTGGTGAGCCCCTCGCGGGCTTCCCGCTCGGCGATCAGCGACGCCTCGGTCACCAGGCCGGCGTCGAGATAAGCGGAAACGCCCGCCGCCACCCGCCAGCTGCGCGCCAGCAGGCGCCTGACGCCGGCGGGATCGTTCTTTGCCAGCCTGCCTTCGTACAGCGCCTTGTTGGCGCCGATCAGGCCGGCCATCACGCCGGGGCGCGCCAGTCCGTACGGGTCGGTCTGGACGGCGTTCTCCAGCTTCCTGATGAAGTAGATCGCCTCGCTCTCCTGGTCGAGCACCACCATGGCCCTGATCGTCCGCTCCAGCGCGATGGCGAAGTCGATCAGCGTTTGCGCCGCGCCGTAATCCAGGTTGACCAGCGGATCCATGATCAGCCGCGTCCGGCGCAGATAGGCGCCCGCTTCGGCTGGCTGGCCTGCCTTCATCGATTCCACGGACAGCAGCGCCAGGGTCGCCGCCCTGTCCTTGCTGTTGTTCATGGTCTCGATCATGGCGAGCGCCGGCGCACCCTGCACGGCCTTGGCCAGCAGGGTGAACAGCTCGTCGAGCAGCCCCTGGTCGTAGCTGAGAGACGGCGGGAACCACTTCTGGGCGCCGGCGAAGTCGCCGTGCCGCGCCGCCAGGACCGCGAGGGCAAGCCGGGCGTCGCCGGACCGCGGCAGCGCCGCGAGCGCCTCCAGGGCCTTCTGCGCGTCGGCGCGCTTGCCGAGCTGGTCCTGCTTGAGGGCGAGCCGCGCCTCGAGCCGCGGGCGGTCCAGGTCCGGCAACAGGGCGATCATGCGCCGCGCCGCGTCGAGCCTGCCGGCGGCGATGAACGCCATGGCGGTCGGCGAATGGACGATGATCGCGGTGCTCTCGGGCGGCGCACCCTTGCCCAGCGTGGCGGCGAAATCCCGCAGCAGCCGTTCGGCCTCCTGCACCCGCTTCGGCTCCTGCTGCGCGCGCACCGCAGCGAGCAGGCCGTCGATGCGGCGATCGGGCGGCAGCGAGTCCAGCCACCCCTTGGTCCGGGCCGGATCGTTGAGCGCCGCAAGGATGCGTGCCGCCGCCCAGTCCACCTGCCCCACGGGCAGCGGCTGCTTCTGCATGGCGTCGAGGATCGCCCCGGCGCCGTTACGGTTGCCCTGCTTCGCCATCAGCGCGGCGACGCGCGCCTCTGCCAGCCTGCGCTGCCCACCGGGCGCGACCTTGTCTGCCGCGCGCCGGGCGCGCTGCAGGTCGCCAGCGTCCACCGACACCTCGTTGAGCTTGACCCAGAGCGCCGCCTTCTCCTCCGGGTCCTTGCCGGGATCGGCCTTCAGCAACGCCTCGGCCCCGTCGAGCAGACAGGTCTGCATGGGCTTGCCGCGCGCCTGCCGGTAGCACGGCGTGTCGGCCGCACCCTGCGCCGGCGCCGCGATGGCGACGGCAGCGGCGAAGGCGACGGCGGCCAGGAAGCGCACGGGCCTAGTGATCGGAACGGGCCGCGTTGAGCAGACCGGTGTCGTATTCCAGCCCTTCCCTGGTCAGGGTGATGGCGACCGGGAAGTGCGACTTGGCGAGACCCTTGCGCTCCAGCGCGATCCACACCGCCTCGTTTGAAAAGCCGGTGATGTCCCGGGTCGAGACCACGTACTCGCCCACATGGACGTGATCGCCATGGGCATGGGGCATGTGGGTGACGACGACGTCGCCGGTCTTCTCGTCGACGATGGACGTCTCCCGATGCCGCGCCAGTTCCTGCATCAGGGCCAGCGTCTTGTTCTGCAGCGGGTTCAGCTTGATCTTTTCCTTGGCCATGATGCCTTCCTCGTGTGTGTTTCTGGCCTAGACGTGCTGCCCGCCATTGACGAACAGTTCGGTGCCGGTGACGTAGCTCGCCTGTTCCGAGCACAGGAAATAGATCGCCTTGGCCACTTCTTCAGGGGTGCCGAGCCGCCGCATGGGCAATTGCTCGACGATCTTCTCGGTGCCCGGCGACAGGATCGAGGTGTCGATCTCGCCCGGCGCGATCGCATTGACGCGGATGCCGTGCGGCCCGAAGTCCGAGGCCATCTCGCGGGTCAGCGCCGCGAGCGCCGCCTTGGACGTCGCGTAGGCGGTGCCGGCGAACGGATGCACCCGGCTGTCGGCGATCGAGGTCACGTTGACCACCGCGCCGCGCGCGGCCTTCAGTTCGTCCATCAGCCCGCGCGCCAGCAGGAGCGGTGCGACCAGGTTGACCTCGTAGACCCGGTGCCAGAGGTCGACCGGCGTGTCGATGGAGCTGAGGCGGACGCCGCCCGGTCCCTTGGGCGAGACGCCGGCATTGTTGACCAGCGCGTTGAGCGGGCTGCCATGCAGCCGCTCGCGCATCTGCTCGATGCCCTTCGACCGGCTTTCAGGGTCGGCCCGATCGATCTGGACGTGGTTGTCGCGGCCGCCGAGCCAGGGGCAATCCTCCGAGAACGCCATGCGCGAGCAGGTAATCACGCGCCAGCCCGCGCTGGAGAATCGCTTCACCGTGGCGTGGCCGATACCCCGGCTCGCGCCGGTCAGGATCAGCGTCTTGCGTTCTTCGTTCGACGACAAAGTGTCTCCCGTCAGTAGTGCAATCGATTCTTGCCGATGCGGATATCATAATACGCGGGTTGCACCAATTCGATATCCCCCGCGAGGAAGGCCCACCACCCTC
This sequence comes from Rhizobium sp. Q54, assembly GCA_945872035.1. Lineage (GTDB taxonomy): Bacteria > Pseudomonadota > Alphaproteobacteria > SMXS01 > SMXS01 > RI-34. The sequence continues at coordinate 2,261 of CAMBYA010000160.1, read as the reverse complement.
CGAAAGGCCGCAGGGTAACACTACAGGGCCTTCAGGGCCTGCCTTTGTTCGTCGCCGAAGCCGGCGGTGAGCATCCTGCCGGTGTCGATGACCGGGCGCTTCACCAGCGAGGGCAGCTCGACCACCAGCTTGACCGCGTCGGCATCGCTGTTGACGACCTGCCGGTCGGGCGACAGTTTGCGCCAGGTGGTGCCGCGGCGATTGAGCACCGTGTCGCGACCCAGCACCTTCATCCAGCGCTCGGCGGTCGCGGCATCGAGGCCTTCCACCTTGAAGTCGTGAAAGCGGTAGGAGATTCCGTTCAGGTCCAGCCAATCGCGGGCCTTCTTGACGGTGTCGCAGTTCTTGATGCCATAGACGTCGATCATGAAGTCACCTCTCGAAATGGTCGCGCCGTTCGACGACGCCCTGCGGATCGGCGTGGATGATTACCTCGGCGCCCGGATATCTCTCCAGCAGCTCGCCCTCGATATCGTCGACGATCCGGTGCGCCTCGATCAGGGACAGGTCGCGGCCGACCTCCACATGGAACTGGATGAACACGTTGGGACCGGACGAACGCGTCCGAAGATCGTGCAGGCTGATCACGCCCGGATGAACGCGCACCAGCGCCTTGATGGTGTCGCGGTCCACATCGGGCAGTTCCTTGTCCATCAGCACGTTGAACGACACGCGCAGGATGGAGTAGGCGCTCCAGGCCAGGTAGAGGGCGATGCCGATGGCGAACAGCGGATCGGCGTAGACGAAACCCGTGTACGCGGCGATGGCCAGGGCGGCGATGACGCTGAGATTGGTCAGCAGGTCGCTGACATAGTGCAGGGAATCGGCTGAAATCGCGGTCGAGCCGGTCTTCCGGACCACGTGGCGCTGATACAGCACCAGCGCCGCGGTCGCCGCGATGGAGACCGCCATGACGCCGATGCCTGCTTCCGGGTTGCGCACCTGCGGCGGATCGAGCAGGCGCGTCGACGCTTCGAACACCACGAACGCCGCCGAGCCGGCCATGACGGCGGCCTGCACCAGGCTGCCGATGGCCTCGGCCTTGCCGTGACCGAAGCGGTGCTGCCGGTCGGCGGGCGCAATGGCCTGGCTGATGGCGAACAGGTTCACCGCCGATGCGACGAGGTCGAGCACCGAATCGACCAGCGACGACAGGATCGCCACCGATCCGGTGTAGAGACCGGCGCCGAACTTGAGCGCGATCAGCAGCGCCGCGACCGATAGCGACGCCCACGCCGCGCGCTTCATCAGCGGCGCCGCGCGACGGATGTCGATGGCGGCGCGGTCCAGTTCGCTGTGGATCGGCGCGCTCATGCCTGGCTCAAGGGTAGAGCCACTGCACCGTCCAGCCATCGCCCGCACGGGTGAACAGCTGGCGCTCGTGCAGGCGGTGGTCGCGGTGCTGCCAGAACTCGATGGCCTCGGGAATGACGCGGAAGCCGGTCCAGTAGTCCGGGCGCGGGATGCTGCCGATCGCATGGCGCGCGGCATAGGACGCCACCGCCTTCTCCAGCGCGAAGCGTCCCTCGAGCGGCCGCGACTGCTTCGAGGCCCAGGCGCCGATGCGGCTGCCCCGGTCGCGGCTGTCGAAATAGGCGTCGGCCTGCGCATCGGAGACGCGTTCGACATTTCCGCGCACGCGCACCTGGCGGCCCAGGCTCTTCCAGTGGAAGCACAGCGCGGCGCGCGGGTTGGCGGCCAGTTCGCCGCCCTTGGCGCTCTCCGTGTTGGTGTAGAACACGAAGCCTTCCTCGGGCCCGCGCGCCTTCATCAGCACCATGCGCACATCGGGCATGCCGCTGCCGTCGGCGGTGGCGAGCGCCATGGCCTCGGGCACATCCGGCTCGGAACGGCGCGCGTCGGCGAACCATTCCTCGAAGCGAACGAAAGGGTCGGTTTCGGAAGTCATCGGCCGCACCGGAACATTGAGAGATATCCCGTGTTGTAGCGGTTCCGTGGGCAAGGTCCAAGCGCGCGGCGCGCATGGGGCATGATGCGTTTTCATTGTGGCTGGCCGCGCCGCCTCCGTCGCCTATACTGCCGGTCTGCAATTCGAGGATGGACCCATGCGCATTCCACGGCTTCTGTGCCTCACGCTCCTGACCGCGACGCTGGCGGCCTGCGCCGGCGACTACCAGGAGCCGGTCAGCGAGGCGCCGCCGCCGCCACCCGCGCCGGCGCCGCAACTGCCGCCGCCACCACCCCCGCCGCCGCCCGGCTGCTGCAGGAGGAAGACCGGGCGATCATGGAGAAGACGACGC
>CAMBYA010000159.1 GCA_945872035.1 Rhizobium sp. Q54 | reverse complement strand
TGCACGCATTCCAGAAGAAGTCGAAAACCGGCGTCGCAACGCCAAGGCAGGAAATCGACTTGGCGCTCGAGCGGATCAAGAGGCTCAAGAAACTGCTGAAATGAGTGACGGCGACGACCTCGAACTGGTTCATGGCAGTGGCAATGCCTTTCGGGATTTCGGTTATGCCGATGCCGATCTGCACCAAGCCAAAAGTTTGCTGGCGTCCGAGATCATTAAGATACTCGACGGACGCGGCTGGACCACGCGCAAGGCCCAGGAAGCCACAGGCATCAGCCACGCGGACTTCTCACGTATTCGCCGCGCGAACCTTGGCCGTTTCACGCTGGATCGGCTGATGGCCGTCCTATCGGCGCTGGGGCAGGATGTTGAATTATCGGTAAGTGTCAGACCGAGGCAAAGCGCGGCCTGATCCGCCGCGTCACGGTAATTTGTACTCAAGCAAACAACTAAGTGCACGGTCAGCAAAACTTAAACTCGAAACGGTTTCGTACATCGATAGGTTAGATATCATGGGATGGTCCGATGAAGCGAGCGCGGCAAGGCTTCTAACGATCCTCGTGTACGTTCTGAACTTTACCGGATGTGTTGCTGTCTGGCCGGACGAGGCGTTTTCCGTGTTCCTGTGTGGCATTACGGACTCATCCGTTCTTCTCGCCGTCCACTACGCGGTGGTCATCCTCGGGCTGGCTGCTCTCATTCTCGGGTTCGTCGCGATGGTAACGGGGCCGAAGGTTGCCTGGGCCTACATCGCCGCGCTCGTGTTCTATCTTTGCAGCCTCGTGACGTATTTTCTAATCCGGGACCACTACGGCTACACCTGTGGCGGGCTTTGACTGCAGTGCGCTTTCGCGAGCACGAGCGCGTGTATTGCGATAGCTGGAGAGCGAAACGGACGATCTGTCGATCATTGCTGGTCCGGATGACTACATCGATCCTCGATACATTGCGCAACGCGGCTTCAGAAGCGTTCTGCTGTGCGAGACCTTTCGACTGGTCGAGGCCGAATGGCTCGCCGGAGCGATCACCATGGTGGCGGGCTTATCCAAGACCGTTCAGGCATCGTCCTACGATGGAGGCCAGATTCTGCTGCATACGGAACTGATGGCTGCGAGGGACGATATCCATCGTTTTGTGCATGACCAGAACCTCTAACATTCGATTCTTTGCGATATGGAACGGCACTATTGGGCATATTTCAGCCAGTTCAGGGATTTTGTGCTGCTATGCGGAGGCATCGACTTCCTGAAGTTCGCTTATCCCGTCTCCAGCGAGACAATCAAGGCTCAGTACTTCGTCGACGCGAATATCGAAGCGCACAGAGGCTCGCCTTGTTTCGACTGCTTCCAAGACATGTGGACCAGATACTCGGCAACGGCCGTGTAGGCTTTGGCTTTCGCCTGCTACTGCGGCTAGCCCTTCCCATCCTTGGTCTCATACGCGCGCCGGATCACATAGGCACGGATCGCCTCCGCACCCTCGGTGTCGATCTGCTGGCCGAAGCTGGCCATGCCGTTTTCCCTCAGGGCGCCGTCGATGACGATGGCGTGCCACGCCTCCTCGCTCTTCATGTTCGCCGACCAGCGCAGGTCGGGCACCACGCCCGAGCCGATCGCCGCGCCGCCGTGGCAGACCTGGCAGAAGCGGTGGAACAGGCCGCGGCCATGGGCGACGGTCTCGTCGCTGGCGGTCTGCGGCGGTGGGTCGGGCGGCGGCGGCGGCGTCATGTCCAGCGGCGGCAGCTTGGCCGTGCCGCCCAGCTTGAAGGTCAGCACCCGTGCCTTGCGGAACCGGGTGGACTCGGGCGTGAAATAGCCGGCGCCGATGCCGAAGGCGCCGCCCCAGCCGGCCATCACGCTCACATACTGCTCGCCGTTCACCTCGTAGGTGATGGGCGCCGCCATCACGCCGGTCTGGGCCGCCGCCTCCCACAGCTTGGCGCCGCTGTCGGCCTTGTAGGCGACCAGCCGGCCGTCGGCGGTGCCCTGGAACAGCAGGCCGCCGGCGGTCGCGAGGACGCCGCCGTTCCATGGCCCGTCATAGTGGACGTTCCATACCTCCGTCTGGGTCACCGGGTTCCAGGCCGAGAGCTTGCCCTTCACCATCGCCCTGGCCGCCTTGCGCTGGGCCTCCTCGTCGGGCAGCGAGGCGATCAGCATGTCGGTGCCCGTGTTGTAGCGACCGGGATAAACATGGAATGGATCGTCGGTCTTGTAGAGCGACGGCATCTCCATGGCCGGAATGTAGACCAGCCCGGTCTTCGGGCTGTAGGCCATGGGTTGCCAGTTGTGGGCGCCGAGCGGTGAGGGCGAGACCAGCGCCGGCTTCAGCCTGTAGCGCGCCGCCTCGTTCTCGATCGGCCGGCCGGAATGCGGGTCGATCCCTTTCGCCCAGGTCACCGGCACGAAGTTCCGCGCCGAAATGAACGCGCCCGTCGCCCGGTCGAGCACGTAGAAGAAGCCGTTCTTCGGCGCCTGCATGATTACCTTGCGCACCTGGCCGTCGATGGTCAGGTCGGCCAGGATCATGTGCTGGGTGGCGGTGTAGTCCCAGGTCTCGCCCGGCGTGGTCTGGTAGTGCCAGACATAGGCGCCCGTATCCGGGTTGAGCGCGACGATCGAGGCGAGGAACAGATTGTCGCCGCCTGCGGGACTGCGGATCTGCTGGTTCCACGGCGAGCCGTTGCCGACGCCGACATAGAGCAGGTTCAGTTCGGGGTCGTAGGCCAAGGAGTCATAGACGGTGCCGCCCCCGCCCATGGTCCACCACTCGCCGTCCCATGTCTGGGCGGCCTCCTTCAGCACGTCGGACTCGAACACGTCGGCCGGATGCCCAGGCACGGTGTAGAAGCGCCACGCCAGTGCGCCGGTGTCGGCGTCGTAGGCACTGACGTAGCCGCGCACGCCATATTCGGCACCGCCATTGCCGATGATCACCTTGCCCTTCATCACCCGCGGTGCGCCGGTGATGGTATAGGGCCTGGTCTTGTCGATGGTGCTGACGTCCCAGACCGGCTTGCCGGTCTCGGCGTCGAGCGCCACCAGCCTCCCGTCGAGGGTGCCGACGAACACCTTGCCCTTCCACACCGCCGCGCCGCGGTTGACCACGTCGCAGCAGGCATGGACGCCCCATTCCTTCGGCACTTCCGGATCATAGGTCCACAGCAGCTTGCCGGTGGCGGCGTCGAGCGCATAGACCAGGCTCCAGGCGCCGGTGGTGTACATCACGCCATCGACGACGATGGCGGTCGCCTCGATGCCGCGGGTGGTGTCGAGATCGTGATACCAGGCAAGGCCCAGGTTCGGGACGGTCGCGGTGCCGATCTTGTCGAGCGGGCTGTAGCGCTGCTCGGAATAGGTCCGGCCGGTGCTCATCCAGTTGCCCGGCTCCAGGTCGGCATTGACCAGGCGCGCTTCGTCGACCGCGGCGGGACCTGCGGGCTTCTCCTCCTGCCTGCCACAGCCGATCAGCGTCGCCGCGACCAGCAGCGCAGGCAGTACACGCATCAACGCCCTCACGGCATGACCCCGTTTCCCGTCTTCCCCGTCAGGACGCTACCGCAGGACAGGATCGCTGACACTTGGTTTCTTGGCGGTCGCGCCGGGTCTACCGCCGCAAGCGGCGGCGAGGCGGCAAGAATCCCGATGGCGCTTGTTCTCGATCTGGAGAAGGGCGCGCAGGAGGCGCATGATGGAAGGACAGGCGCCGGGAACGAACGGCGTTGCGGGAGGTGCGAAGGGATAGGCGGAGTTTTTTTGGGACGGAAGAAGGAGAGCGCGTGATGGAGATACCGCTGGAGATCGCCTTTGAAGGTCTGGAACCTTCCGAAACCGTGGCGGCCCGCGTTCGGCAGGAAGCCTCCAAGCTTGAGCACTTCTACCACCGGATCACCTCATGCCGGGTGGTCATCGACAAACCCCATCAGCATCACCAGAAAGGCAATGCCTATTACGTGCGCATCCATGTGACCCTGCCCGGCGGCGGCGACGTGGTCGTCAGCAAGGATCCGGGACACAGGCGGTCGCACTCGGACGTCTACAATGCCATCCACGACGCCTTCGCGGCGGCCAAGCGCCAGCTGCAGGACGCCATGCGCAAGCGCCAGCTGCGCACCAGGCACCGCGAGGCGCTGCCTCCCGGCATCATCGCCAAGATCTATCCCTACGAAGGCTATGGCCTGATCGCCAGCCCGGGCGGCAGAGACCTGTATTTCGACCGCGACAGCGTGGCCGAGGGCGGGTTCGAGAACCTGGAAGCCGGCCAGGAAGTGGTGTTCTCCGAGGTCCTGGGCGAGCACGGCGCCCAGGCTGTCGCGGTCCGCGCCATTGCCCGGCGACGGGTGCACTGACCCGCTGACAGCCGCCATTTCCCCATGGCCATCAGCGCCGGCAGTCAGTAGAGCAGCCCGCGTTCTCTCGAACGCGGAAAGCTGCCCTACAATTTTAGAATCGATCGTCATCCCGCATTCGGGTGGTTCCACCCGAATGCGGGATGATCTAGTTTTCCCGGCGACGAAACGGATGGAGTGGGGACATGGCGCTCAAGCAACGCATCGCGGTCACATTGCCCGGCGGGCCGAAGGTTCAGGATACCGTCGAGCGGGTGAAATGGGCCGAGGCCAACGGCTATGACGACGCCTGGTTCGGCGACGGCGGCGCGCCGGATTCGCTCACCACCACGGCGGCCATCGCCCATCACACGACTCGCCTGCGCCTAGGCGTCGCGGTCACGCCGGTCTTCACCCGCACGCCCGCCGTTCTCGCCGCCACCGCCAATGTGCTGGGCCAGATCCTGCCGGGCCGGTTCGTGATGGGCCTGGGCGCGTCGAGCCAGAACATGATGGACGGATGGCACGGCGTGCCGCTGGAAAAGCCGGTCACGCGCGTCAAGGAAACAGCGATCATGGTGAAGTCCATGCTGGCGGGCGAGAAGTCCAACTTCGACCTGGAGACCCTGCGCAGCCACGGCTACATCCAGCAAAAGCTGGATGTGCCGGTGCCGGTCTACATGGCGGCGCTGCGCTCTGGCATGATCGAGACGGCGGCCGAATTCAGTGACGGCGTCATCTTCAATCTATGGCCCAAGCGCGCGCTGCCGAAGATGATCGAGCACGTGAAGATCGGCGCCCGCCGCGCCGGCAAGGATCCTGAGTCGGTCGAAGTGGTGAACCGGCACATGGTGCTGGTGACCGACGACAAGGACAGCGCCCGCGCCCGTTTCCGTGCCGCCTTTGCCCCGTACTACGCCACGCCGGTCTACAACAACTTCCTGGCCTGGGCCGGTTACGAGGATGCCGCCGCGCTGATCCGCGAGGGCTGGGCGCAGAAGGATCGCAACAAGACCACCGGGGCGATCTCCGACGAGATGGTGGACGAGATTGCCATCATCGGCAGCGAGGCGGAGTGCCGCGAGAGGCTGAAGTGGTGCGCCGAGACCGGCATCCACACCCACATCATCGCGCCGCTTGGCGGGGCCACGCCGGAAGAGATCGCGCGCACCTTCGCCGCCTTCACGCCGGACAACCTGCAATTGTAAACTTGGCGTGAAGCATACGCGCCGACGGCGAAACTGGTTCCAATTGTGGTCGAATTGTGTTTTATTGGACCCTGAGATTCGGTCTTTTGTTTCAAATTTGAAACGAGCCGAGCCTTCGGAGGGGGTCTATGGGTCCGATTTCCGGCCATCCTGCGCCTTGCGCATGTCGTCGCCGCGACGATGGCCCTCTCGGCAATGCGGCTTACAAGAATCGACGCCGCCGGCAAACTGGCTAGCGGCAGATGGGGGCGAGGGAGCCGGCCCGCCTCGTTTAAATCCGGAGAGAAAGAGGCGCCTCGCGGCGTCTCTTTTTTTGCCTGCGTCACCTTGCGGGCGCGAGCTGTTCCCATGCCCGTCCCTGGAAGGCCGCCGACCGTACGCCGAACAGCGCCGCGATCGATGGAGCGGAGTCGATGACCGGGAGGTGGTCGTTGAGACGGCTCGGCGCGAATCCAGGCCCGGCCAGCAGGAACAGCCCGTCGGGGCTGTGGCCGCCGGTGTGGATCGACGGGTGCGGATGCCGCTGCCGCGTTCTCCCGTATAGACCTCGCGGCATTTGCGTG
>CAMBYA010000158.1 GCA_945872035.1 Rhizobium sp. Q54 | reverse complement strand
CATGAAAGCCTCCGGTGGCCAGTGGTTCGGTGCCGCTCATAGGACCACAGCCGCTTTACGGTTTTGTTGCAACCGCGGCGCATGGCAGCCCGTGAGCCACCGCGTTTCCTTGACCCCAAACAGCCCCGACGCTACGGTGCGCGCGCCTTCCACTGGGGTTCCTAAGCCATGTCATCCGCGCCGTCCTTTCAGGAGTTGATACTGACGTTGCAGGCCTATTGGGGCCGGCAGGGTTGCGTGCTGCTCCAGCCTTACGACGTGGAAATGGGAGCGGGCACGTTCCATCCGGCGACCACCCTGCGGGCGCTGGGGCCAAGGCCCTGGAAGGCCGCCTATGTGCAGCCGTCGCGGCGGCCCAAGGACGGCCGCTACGGCGAGAATCCCAACCGGCTGCAGTGCTATTACCAGTTCCAGGTGATCCTGAAACCGTCGCCGCCCGACATCCAGGAGCTGTATCTGGGCTCGCTGAAGGAGCTGGGCCTCGATCCCGCCATCCACGACATGCGCTTCGTCGAGGATGACTGGGAAAGCCCGACGCTGGGCGCCTGGGGTCTCGGCTGGGAAGTGTGGTGCGACGGCATGGAAGTCAGCCAGTTCACCTATTTCCAGCAGGTCGGCGGCATCGACTGCAGCCCGGTCTCCGGCGAGCTGACCTATGGCCTCGAGCGCCTCGCCATGTACATCCAGGGCGTCGACAACGTCTACGACCTTAACTACGGCAACGGCGTGAAATACGGCGACGTGTTCCTGCAGAACGAGCGCGAGCAGTCGACCTACAATTTCGAGAAGGCCAACACCGACATCCTGTTCCAGCACTTCCGCGACGCCGAGGGCGAATGCCAGGCGCTGCTGGCCGCGGGCCTCGCGCTGCCGGCCTATGACCAGTGCATCAAGGCCAGCCACAATTTCAACCTGCTGGACGCCCGCGGCGTGATTTCGGTCACCGAGCGGCAGGCCTATATCGGCCGCGTCCGGGCGCTGGCGAAGGCCTGCTGCGAGGCATGGCTGAAGAGCCAGGAGGCCGCATAATGGCTGAACTCCTGCTCGAGCTCCTCTCGGAGGAGATTCCCGCCCGCATGCAGGCCCGCGCCGCCGAGGACCTGAAGCGGCTCCTCACCGAGAAGCTGAAGGCTGCCGGTCTGGAGTTCACCAAGGCCGACGCCTTCGTGACGCCGCGCCGCCTGGCGCTGGTGATCGACGGCCTGCCCGTCGCCCAGCCCGACGTGAAGGAAGAGCGCAAGGGTCCGAGGGTGGACGCGCCGGCCCAGGCCATCGACGGCTTCCTGCGGTCCACCGGCCTGACCCGCGACCAGCTCACCGAGGTCGAGGACAAGAAGGGCACCTTCCTCGTCGCCGTCATCGAGAAGCAGGGCGGCGCGACCGCCGACGTGATCGCCCAGTTGGTGCCCGAGGTGATCCGCTCGTTTCCGTGGCCCAAGTCGATGCGCTGGGGCGCGGGCAGCCTGACCTGGGTGCGGCCGCTGCACTCGATCATCGCCCTGTTCGGCGGCACGGTCGTGCCGTTCGAGGTGGACGGCGTCGCGAGCGGCGACAGCACGGTCGGCCACCGGTTCCTGGCGCCCGCGCGGTTCGCCGTGACAGATTTCGCCGACTACAAGGCGAAGCTGCGCAAGGCGTTCGTCATCGTCGATCCGCGCGAGCGCAAGCTGGACATCAGCGAGCATCTCGACCTCTACGGCCAGCAGAACGGCCTGTTGCCCATCGAGGACGACGGCTTGTTCGACGAGGTGGCCGGTCTCGTCGAATGGCCGGTAATCCTGGTCGGCAACATCGACACGGCGTTCATGGACGTGCCGCCCGAGGCGCTGATCTCGGCGATCAAGACCCACCAGAAATACCCCATGTTCCGCGACAGGGAGGGCAATCTGGCGCCGCGTTTCGCCATCGTTTCGAACCTGGCGGCAAAGGACGGCGGCAAGGCGATCATCGCCGGCAACGAGCGCGTGCTCAGCGCGCGCCTGTCCGACACCAAGTTCTTCTGGGACCTGGACAGCAAGACCTCCCTGGAAAGCCGCCTGCCTGCGCTGGAGGAGGTGGTGTTCCACGAGAAGCTGGGGACGCTGGGCGAGAAGGTCCGCCGCGTCACCGCGCTGGCGGTGGAACTCAGCAGGTCGATCCCGGGCGCCGATCCCGAAAAGGCGAGGGAAGCCGCCGGCCTCGCCAAGGCCGATTTGCGCACCGAGATGGTGGGCGAGTTCCCCGAGCTGCAGGGCATCATGGGACGCTACTATGCGCTGGCCGAAGGCAAGTCGGCCGAGGTGGCCGAGGCCATCGCCGACCACTACCGGCCGCAGGGTCCGGGCGACAAGTGCCCGACCGCGCCGGTCAGCGTCGCCGTCGCCATGGCCGACAAGATCGACACGCTGGTGGGTTTCTTCGCAGTCGGTGAAGTACCCACAGGATCGAAAGATCCGTTTGCTTTACGCCGCGCCGCCTTGGGGATTATCCGGCTAATACTTGAGAACAATCTGCGGCTCTCATTGCGGTCTGCAATCGGAAGTGCGCGTCACCCATATGCGGCTCTCCCCGCGGTTAAGAAGTATGTGGATGAACTGGCAAAGGGAGAGGCTGTCGAGGACACTGTTCGTGTCGTTCTGAGAGAATCTGAATTCAAAGTAGTCGAGTTCTTCGCCGATCGCCTGAAGGTCTATCTGCGCGAGCAGGGCGTGCGCCACGACCTGATCACCGCCGTCTTCGCGCTCAGCGGCGAGGACGATCTGGTGCGCCTGCTCGACCGGGTGAAGGCGCTTCAGTCCTTCCTCGACACCGAGGACGGCGTCAATTTGCTGGCGGCCTACAAGCGCGCGACGAACATCGTGCGCATCGAGGAGAAGAAGGACGGCGCATCCTATGACGGCGCCGCCGATTACGAGCAGCTGGCGCAGGAGGAGGAGAAGGTGCTTCACGCCCGCCTCGCCGACGCCATGCATGCCGCCGAAATCTCGGTGAAGGACGAGCGCTTCACCGACGCCATGGCGGCGCTTGCCGGCCTGCGCCGCCCTGTGGATGCATTCTTCGACCATGTGACGGTGAACGCCGAGGACGCGGACCTGCGCCGCAACCGGTTGCTGCTGCTGTCGCAGATCCGTGCGACGCTCAACCAGGTGGCGGATTTTTCCAAGATCGAGGGATGAGGCGGGCGTTGCGAATCGCGCGCCGTCCTTCCACAGTCGTCATCCCCGCGCATGCGGGGATGACGATGTTGGTGTGTGTTCGCGGTAGCGCGCTGGTGTAAGAAGAAGACCCCATGATCCTTCATGGGCAGTGGAGAGTACGGCATGACGAAATGGGTCTACAGCTTCGGTGGCGGCGCGTCGGACGGCGATGCCGGCCTGAAGAACCTGCTGGGCGGCAAGGGCGCCAACCTGGCGGAGATGAGCAATCTGGGTCTTCCGGTGCCGCCGGGCTTCACCATCTCCACCGAGGTCTGTACCGCCTATTACGACAACAATCGCGCCTATCCTGCTGAGTTGAAAGAACAACTCGAGGCGGCGCTGGGCAAGGTCGAGGGCATCGTCGGCGCCCGGTTCGGCGACAAGGCCAATCCGCTGCTGGTGTCGGTGCGCTCGGGCGCGCGGGCGTCCATGCCGGGCATGATGGACACGGTCCTCAACCTGGGCCTCAACGACGAGACCGTCGAAGGCCTCGGCGCGCTGTCGGGCAACCCGCGCTTCGCCTATGACAGCTACCGCCGCTTCATCCAGATGTATTCCGATGTGGTGCTGGAAGTGGATCACTACCACTTCGAGGAAATTCTCGACATTCACAAGGAAAACCATGGGGTTACGCTCGATACCGAACTCGGTGTCGAGGAGCTGCGGGCGCTGGTGAAGGCCTACAAGGACAAGGTCCAGGAAGAGCTGGGCAAGCCGTTCCCGACCGATCCGCACGAGCAGCTCTGGGGCGCCATCGGCGCCGTGTTCAACTCCTGGCAGAACGACCGCGCCAAGGTCTACCGCCGCCTGCACAACATCCCGGAAGTGTGGGGCACGGCCGTCAACGTCCAGGCCATGGTGTTCGGCAACATGGGCGAGGATTCGGCCACCGGCGTCGCCTTTACCCGCAACCCGGCCAACGGCAACAGGGAACTCTATGGCGAGTACCTGCTCAACGCCCAGGGCGAGGACGTGGTCGCCGGCATCCGCACGCCGCGCTACATCAGCATGGCGGCCAGGCGGGCGGCGGGCGAGACCGACCCGTCGCTGGAGGAATCGCTGCCCGAGACCTTCCGCGAGCTGTCGGCCATCATGGGCAAGCTCGAGGCTCATTACCGCGACATGCAGGACATCGAGTTCACGGTCCAGAAGGGCCGGCTGTGGATGCTGCAGACCCGCAGCGGCAAGCGCACCGCCGCCGCCGCGCTCAAGATCGCGGTCGAGATGGCCCATGACGGATTGATCACCGAGCGCGAGGCGATCGGCCGCATGGATCCCGAGGCGCTCGACCAGCTGCTGCATCCGACGCTCGATCCGAACGCCCACAAGGAGATCCTCACCCGCGGCCTGCCGGCGTCGCCCGGCGCGGCCAGCGGCATGATCGTGTTCGATGCCGACGAGGCGGAACGCGCCGCCTCCGAGGGCAAGGACGTCATCCTGGTGCGCATCGAGACCAGCCCCGAGGACATCCATGGCATGCATGCCGCCCAGGGAATCCTGACCAGCCGCGGCGGCATGACCAGCCACGCGGCCGTCGTCGCCCGCGGCATGGGCCGTCCCTGCGTGTCGGGCGCCGGGTCACTGCGCATCGACTACAACGCCGGCACCCTGTCGGTGGCCGGCGAGACGCTCAAGCGCGGCGACATCATCACCCTGGACGGCACGACGGGCGAGGTGATCAAGGGCGCCGTGCCGACGATCCATCCGGAACTCTCCGGCGACTTCGCCACCCTGATGGGCTGGGCCGACAAGGTGCGCCGGATGAAGGTGCGCACCAACGCGGAAACCCCGCTCGACGCCCGCACCGCCCGCCAGTTCGGCGCCGAGGGCATCGGCCTGTGCCGCACCGAGCACATGTTCTTCGAGGCGGACCGGATCATGGCGGTGCGCGAGATGATCCTTTCGGAGACCGAGGCCGAGCGGCGCGCCGCCCTGGCCAAGCTCTTGCCGGTGCAGCGCCAGGACTTCATCGAGCTGTTCCACATCATGAAGGGCCTGCCCGTCACCATCCGGCTGCTCGATCCGCCGTTGCACGAGTTCCTGCCCCAGACCGACGAGGAACTGAAGGAGATCGCCGAGCAGGCCGGTGTTTCGCTGGCCACCATGCGCAAGCGCGCCAACGAACTGCATGAGAGCAATCCCATGCTGGGCCACCGCGGCTGCCGGCTGGGCATTTCCTATCCGGAGATCTACGAGATGCAGGCCCGCGCCATCTTCGAGGCGGCGCAGGACGTGCATCGCGAGACCGGCGACACGGTCGTGCCCGAGATCATGATCCCGCTGGTCGGCTCCAAGCGCGAACTGGATATCCTGAAGGGCAGGGTCGACGGTATCGCCAGGGAGCTGGGCTTCAAGGCCGACGGCTATGTGGTCGGCACCATGATCGAGCTGCCCCGCGCCGCGCTGCTGGCGGACCAGATCGCCCAGACGGCGGCGTTCTTCAGTTTCGGCACCAACGATCTGACGCAGACGACCTATGGCCTCAGCCGCGACGATTCCGCCAGCTTCCTCGAGGATTATCTGCGCAACGGCATCTACGAGAAGGATCCGTTCGTGACCCTCGATCGCGAGGGTGTCGGCCAGCTCATCCGCATGGCTGCCGAGAAGGGACGGGCGACCCGCCCCGACATCAAGCTCGGCATCTGCGGCGAGCATGGCGGCGATCCGGCGTCGATCGCGTTCTGCGAGGAAGTGCAGCTGGACTACGTGTCGTGCTCGCCCTACCGGGTGCCGATCGCTCGCCTCGCGGCGGCGCAGGCGACGCTCAACAACGCACCCGCCAAGGACTGAGGATTGGCCGCGCGGGTCCCCGACTTCCAGACCCTCGCGACCGGCGCCAAGCCGGCCATGGCGGCGGCGCTGGCCGCCATTGAGCGTGATCCCGCCGATCCCGACGTCGTCGCCCTGCTGGATCGGGCGTGGGCGGC
>CAMBYA010000157.1 GCA_945872035.1 Rhizobium sp. Q54 | reverse complement strand
GTCGTCGCTGGCTTCATGCTCGCGATCCCGATTTCGAACATCCTCGGCAATCCGATCTCCGGCGCCATCATGGATGGCTTCCAGGGGACGGGGGGCCTCGCCGGCTGGCAGTGGCTGTTCATCATCGAGGGCTTGCCGACGGTGCTGATGGGCATCGTCGTGCTGATGGTCCTGCCCAACAGGCCCGATGATGCGCCGTGGCTCGCCGACGAGGAAAAGACCTGGCTCAACGGCAAGCTCGCCGAGGAGGACCAGGCCGCCACCGAAACCTCCCACACGTCCATCGCCCAGGCGCTGACGGTGCCCAAGATCTGGGTCATGGCCTTCATCTATATGGGGATCGTGGTCGGCCTCTACGGCTTCACCTTCTGGGTGCCCCAGATCACCAAGGCGCTGGGCGGCATCAGCACCGCCCAGGCCATCCTGATCACCGTCGTGCCCAACCTGCTGGCGGCCGGCGTGCTGGTCACGTGGGGACGCCGGTCGGACGTGTCGGGCGAGCGCATCCGAAACCTGGCGTGGCCCGCGCTGGTCGGCGGCGTGCTGTTCGCGGCGAGCGGCCAGCTGGCCAGCCGGCCGCTTCTGTCCTACGTGCTGTTCTGCGCCGGATTCCTCGCCGCGTTCGCCGCCTTCCCGGTGTTCTGGACCTTACCCATGGCGGTGCTGCGGGGCTCGGCGGCGGCGGCCGGCATCGCGCTGATCAATTCGGTCGGGAACCTGGGCGGCTTCCTCGGTCCCTACATGATCGGCGAGGTCAAGGACCGCACCGGCGATTACGGGATGGGCATCGTCGCCGTCGGTGCGTTCGTCGCCCTGTCGGGCGTGTTGACCCTGTTGCTCGCCCGCTTCTCGCCGGAAACCGGCAAGGCGCTGCGGCAGGCAGCACTGGCCGGATCGGCGCCGCTTCATTAAGCTGGGGCCGCATGACCCCACCGGACGGCGACCAGCCCACCCTTCTGCGCACCATCGGCCCCTTCCAGCTGACGCTGTACGGTTTGGGCAGCATGCTCGGCGCCGGAATCTACGGCCTGGTCGGCAAGGCGGCGGGCCAGCTGGGCAGCGCCATCTGGATGGCGTTCTTCGTCTCCATGGTAGCAGCGCTGCTCACCGGCCTGTCCTACGCCTCGATCGCTTCGCGTTATCCCAAAGCCGCCGGCGCGGCCTATGTCACCCAGCGCGCCTACGGCAAGCCACTGCTGAGCTATCTGGTCGGGCTGGCGGTGGTGTGTTCGGGACTGACCTCGATCGCCACCCAGTCCAATGTAGTCGCCGCCAACGTGAAGGTGCTGTTCGGCTGGGAAGCGGTGCCGATCGAGCTGCTGGCGCTGGGCTTCCTGCTGATGATCGCCGGCGTGCTGGTGCGCGGCATCCGCGAATCCCTGTGGTTCAACCTGGTCTGCACCGGCATCGAGGCCGCGGGCCTGCTGCTGGTGATCGCTGTCGGTATCGACCACTGGGGCAGCGTGAGCCTGTTCGAGGTGCCGCCCCATGACAGCTCCATGGCGCTGATCGTTATGCAGGGCGCGGTGCTGACCTTCTTCTCGTTCATCGGCTTCGAGGACATGCTGAACGTGTCCGAGGAAGTGAAGAACCCGCGGCGCAATATGCCCCTGGCGCTGATCTCGGCCATGCTGATCGCCACCGCGATCTACATGGCCGTCGCCATCACCGCGGTCTCGGTGGTGCCGTGGCAGGAGCTTGCGGCCGCCGCGGGGCCGCTGACCGAGGTGATCGACCGAGCCGCGCCCTGGTTTCCGGCGGTCGGCTTCACCATCATCACCATCTTCGCCGTCGCCAATACGGCGCTCATCAACTACCTGATGGCGTCGCGCATGCTCTACGGCCTGTCCTACCAGGGCCTGATGCCGAAGGCGCTCGGCAAGGTCCACGCGCGCCGCCAGACGCCGCATGTGGCCATCGCCGCCCTGTTCGTGGTGGTCGCCGCGCTGGCCCTGGTCGGCAACATCAAGGAACTGGCGTCAGCCACCGTGTTGCTGCTGCTGTGCGTGTTCGTGGTTGTCAACATGGCGCTGGTCGTGCTGAAGCGCCGCGCCGGCGAGGCACGCGGCGCCTTCGAGGTGCCGATCCTCGTGCCCGTCTGCGGCTCGTTGATCTGCCTGGCGCTGATCGTGGTGCGGGTCAGCGAAGGCAACTGGCTGGCGCCGGCGATCGCCGCCGGCCTGCTGGCGCTGATCGGCGCGCTCTACGTGGTGACCGGCGCCGGCAAGGGCGACCGGCTCGCCCAGTTCACCCAGGCCGACTAGCCAAGCCTGCGCCGCAGCGCATCCCACGCCTTGATCGCAAGGTGCCGCGCCAGCAGCAGCGGCGGCATCCGCAGCCAATGCGAACGGATGAACAGCAGCAGCCGCGCCAGCGCCGCACCCGGCGGAACGCGGTCGGGATGGCTGGGGACGATGGCTGCCGGCGCCAATGTGTCCATCAATGCCATCGAAATCGGGCCGGGCCGAGGCGACAGGCCGCCGAGAAAGCCGTCCGGCACCGGCGTTCCCAGCAGGCGGCGGGCGAAATGGAAGGCGTAATACAGCGGCCGGCCGGCCTGGTGCAGCCTCGACCGCTCGGCCAGCGTGTCCCAGAAGGCGGTATCCGAAGCGGCGAATTCCCCCGCCAACTCGTGCAGGTCCACCAGTTCGCGCAGCCGCTCGGCCAGGTCGCCGTCCTGGAACAGGTGCAGCGCGGCGTGGATCACCATGTCGGCAGGCTGCAGCACAAACGCGGCGCGGCCCATCACCTCGACCGGCACAGCGTCGCGCAGCAGCGCCTGCGCGTCCGGCCGGATGCGGCCGCTGAGCGGCAGGATGGTGTGATGGACGTCCATTGTCGTGGCGCGGTGCTGGTGCTGCAGCGGCGGCAGCTCGTGCATCCATTCGCGGTAATAGCGCTGATCGTAGGCATCGAGCTTGACACCCAGCCATCCCGCGCCGCCCAGCGCGCTCTCCACCGCCGGCAGCCGGTCGCGCGGCACCAGGATATCGACGTCGGACGACACCCGCCCGCGCGCCACCTGCAGCCCCAGCAGCGCATAGGCCGCACCCTTGAGGAACACCACCGGCGTCTCCACTTCGCGCAGGGCATGCAGAACCAGGAACGCCTCGGCCTTCAGATGCTCGTCATTGTAGGCGCAGAGCCGGTCGACCGAGGCGAACTGGCGCTGGACGGCGGCCGGCAGCACACCGGTGACGCCCGCCTCGGCGGCGCCGCGCGCCAGCTTGCCCAGCAGGGCGCGTGGCCGGACGCGCTGCATCATCCCGGTCCAGTCGGCGGCCGTCAGCGTCGCCATGGAGGCAGGATCGCGCAGGCTCCGGAGCAGCGGATCCGGCGTCATCCCACGACCTGTTCGAGCAGGGCGACCGCTGACCCGGTGTCCGGATAGGTGGCGCCGAGCACCGGGTTGCCGTCGACCAGCCGGCCGATGGCGTCGAAGCCGGCCTGGCCGAACTCGCGGTAGTTCACCGAACACGCCGTCAGCGCGATGAACGCGGCGGCCTTGCCCATGGCGTCGAGCGCCGGCGCCTGCGCCGGGTCGAAGCGCGGAAACACCACCGCGACGGGCGTCACCGGCTCCGGCGCGGACTCGACGGCGGCGCGGGACGGCCGCACGTAGCCGATGGTTCCCTTGGGCGTGCCCTCATAGGCCGGCGACTGCGCCATCTCCGGCGCCCACGCGGCAACTACCTCGAGCGACCGGTTCTTCAGCGAGATCGGGCGCGGATGGGCGGTGATGGCGAGGGTCGACGGGTCCATCAACGCGAACTCGTCAGACACGTGCCGCCAGCCGCGCGCCACCAGTGCCGCGCACAGGGTGCTTTTGCCCTGCCCGGATTGGCCCGGGACGATCACCGCGCGACCGTTCTTCGCCACGACGGCGGCGTGCAGGATCAGGTGCGTGAGGGTGCGCGTCGCGACGCACCAGTTCAGCGCCTGCTCGAACATGATCGGCGCCATGCGTTCCGGCAGCGGCGTGTATGGTGGCGGCGTGTCGATGAACGCCATCGCCTGCCGGCGCATGAAGCGATGCAGGCCACCGGTGCCGGACACCCGGATCACGAAATCCGGCGCCTCGCCGTCGTCAAGCAGGTCGAACTCGCCATAGAGCATGTGCAAGGACCGTTGCAGCACATGGAGCGGCGTCTGCAGCCGCACCGCGAAGGGCGGCACGGACAGTACGGCGCCGGCAGCGAGCCGCCGGGACAGCGCGACCGGGTCCATGCCGCCAATCCGCATCAACGTGCCCGTTCCAGCACCGCGAGGGTCTCGAAATTGCGCAGCGCCCGGGCGATCTGGGCCTCGAGCGTCGCCGACCGCTCGCGTCCCAGCTCGGCGCAGACCGTCCCGGTCAACGCGTCCTGCGAGCGCGGGGCGGCTTCGACGAGCCGCAGCAGATAGGCGGTGAAATCGTCCAGATAGTGGGTTTCGCCGGTCGTCCGGTTGAAGATGACGCAGCCGTCATCCCATTCGCGCCAATGCAGGGAACCGGACGGCGCCGCGAGACGGAATATGTCGCTGGTGCCGTCCATCGCGCGGCCCCGACCGCCGCTACTTACAGACGGAGGGTGTGGTATCGTTGAAGATGGTGACGGCGCGCGCTCCCTTGATCGGGCCGTTGCAATACGACACCCAGCATGATCCGTTGGTGACGATGAGATGGATCATGTCTCCGGTCTCGACGGAGTCTCCCGGACCCTCGGGATACGGGTCGCCGGCGCCCGAGCCTGTGAAGTCGTTGACGATCGACTGGATGTCGTTGCGCCTGCCTTGACCGTTCCTTCGCTCGGGGATGCCGGTAAGCGACGTCACCGTCTGGCGGTTGCGCTGCTGCGTGCTCGTGGGGTCCCTCGAGAAATCGCCGAACTCCGAAATCAGCGTGCTGTCGCTGGGCCGCGGGTTGAGCGGCCTGCCATTACTGCCTCGCGCGCTGGCGCAACTCGACAGCGCCCAAGCGGTGCCGCTCTGCAGCGAGATGATGACGGGCACGGCGACGACACCGGTCTTGATCAGCCGGCGGCGCAGCACGTCCGCCGCGAGGCGCGCTTCCACGGCGCCCTCCTCGCGGGCTTCGTGCGGTTCCTGCTCGGACATGGCCTTACCTCTCTGCCGCCCCCAGGGGCCTTTCGGCGCCGCAAGATGCGTCAGGCCGAACGGCTCATTTTAGAAGAGCTTAGCCGCCCGATCAATGGCGGGTGGCGGGCGGCCTACTCAGAGCGGGGCCGCGTGGCGCAGCACCTGCTCGGCCGCCTCGGTATAGCCCCCATCCTCGGCATGCAGCACCAGTCCCGGCAACACGCGCGACGGTGCCCGCCCGCCCCGCCGCGCCTGCAGAATCACCCGGCGGGCCTCCGCGCCCTGCTTCGGCCACAGCGGCAGCACCGTCAGGCCGCCGAGGCGCGGCTCCAGCACCGCCACGGCCCTCGACATCTCGCCCGCCGGCAATACCAGGCTCAGCAGGCCCTTGTCGCGTACCCGGGCGGCGCAGAACGACAGCCAGGCCTCGAAATCAGCATCGCCGATGCTGTGTGCCGCGGCCTTCGCCGCGTTCGGGCTTCGCTGGCCGCGCTCGGCCGAGCGGTAGGGCGGATTGCTGATGACGTGGTCGAATTGCCGCCCCAGGATCGCGGCGGGCGGCGCCAGCACGTCGCCCTCGACCCATTCGGCAGTTACACCGCTGGCGTTCGCGCCGCGCCCTGCGAGCACCAGCGCCTCACGGTCGCGTTCGATTCCGGTGAGTACCAGGCCGGAAACGCGCGCAGCCAAACATAGCGCCACCGCGCCCGTGCCGCTGCCAACGTCCAGCACGCTCTGGCCCGCCCGCGCCGGCACGGCGGCGGCGAGCAGCACCGGGTCGATGGCGGCGCGGTAGCCGTCCTTCGGCTGGAACAGCGTGACCCTGCCGCCGAGCAGCCTGTCTTCGGTCAGAATGACGTCATTCATCGATCTTCGAATCGGCGATGATGCCGCGCGCCTCGGCCTCGTCCTCGTCGATTACCATCAGCCGGCGCTGGATGGCGCCGATGCTGCCCTCGAGGATCGCGGTGTGGCCGTCGAATACCATGACCTCGATTCCGGCCTCCTTGAGCAGGCTCTGCGCCACGGAGATCAGCACCGGATCGTTGGTCCGCAGCACTTCCTTCATGTCGAGGTA
>CAMBYA010000156.1 GCA_945872035.1 Rhizobium sp. Q54 | reverse complement strand
CACCGGTCCGCCAAAATTGCCGTACTGCCTTTCACGGTCGCCGCCTCGGTCGAAATCGACCGAGCCGATGTCGTACCATGCCGCGTGGGCCGGCGCGGCAAGCGCCACGAAGGCTACCGCTGCCAATGCGCCTAATCTGAACAAAGATGCCTCCGAGCAGTTGTCGATGCCTTGGTGTAGCAACAGAAACCTGTAACGATGATGAACAGGCCGGGTTCCGGTTGGCAGCGGCGTTCGGACGGTTCAATCTGGTACTGGGCAGCCGGGAGGATAGCATGGAGACGAGGCATCTGGGCACGCTTTGGCCGGTCAGCAGCCTGACATTGGGCGGCGGCGGCATTGGCAATGTGTGGGGCGAAACGACACGTGAAGAGGCCGTTGCCACGGTAAAGTCAGCTGTCGATGCTGGCATCACTTTGCTCGACCTCGCGCCGGGATACGGCCGCGGCGAGGCCGAGATGGTGGTGGGCGAGGCCTTCGGCGGCCGCCTGCCCGACGGTGTGCGGACGACGACGAAGTACCAGCTCGGCTCGCCCCGCGCGGCCGACGTCTATGGCAAGACCGAGGAGTCGCTGCGCCGCAGCCTGCTGCACATGAAGCGCGAGCAGGTGGACCTGTTCTTCCTGCACTCCAACATCTGTCCCGACAGCTTCACCTATCCGCGCTTCGCCGAGCGGCAGGACAAGTTCGCGACCCGCTGGAGTCTCTATCTCGACGCGGTCATCCCGGCCATGGAGAAGCTGAAGGCGTCAGGTCTGATCGGCGCCTGGGGCATTACTGGCACCGGCGTGCCCATGGTGATCCGGCAGGCGCTGATGCACTCGACCAAGCCTGCCGCCGTGCAGGCCGTCGCCAACCTGATGGACGCTGTCGGCAACATGAAGCAGTACGACGAACCTGGCGAGCCGCGTGCCATCATCAACGCCGCCAAATCGGCGGGCATCGGCGTCATGGGCATCCGCGCCGTGGCCGCGGGCTCGCTGTGCGCCGGGATCGACCGGCAGCTTCCCGACGACGAGGCGACGGTCATCGACTACAAGGCCGCCGCGCCGTTCCGTATGCTGTGCGCCAAATGGGGCGAGGATCCCGCCATCGTCGCCCACCGCTATTCGCTGTCCATGAAGGGCGTCGACACGGTGGTGCTGGGCGTCAAGAACCGCGCCGAGCTGGCCCAATGCGTCGAAGCCACCGGACGCGGCGCGCTCAGCGCCGAGGAGATGGCGGCTATCGACGGGTTGAAGCTACGGCGGGCGTGACCCTTGCCGCAATCTAGTGTAGTTGTATATTTGTAGTTACATGGTCGAATAATGTTGTGGGATTGGGATCCGGAAAAGAACCGTACCAACCTCATCAAGCATCGCATCAGCTTCGAGACGGCGACGCGAGTCTTCCTCGATCCCTTCGCGATCACTGAACAGGATCGCTACGAAAACGGCGAGGAGCGATGGAGGACCGTGGGGATGATCGACGGACTCGTGGTCATTGTCGTCGCCCACACCGTCGCCGATGACGAGGATGGTATAGAAGGACGGATCATTTCCGCTCGGCACACGACCAAAGGGGAAAGGAAACGGTATGAGCAAGAAAGGCTACGTGACATATAGACTTGATCCGGAGAATCCACCGCCTCTTACCGACGCTCAGAAGCGCGAGTTGGAGGCGCTCGCGGTCATGACAGACGAGGATATCGATACCTCGGACATCCCTGAGCTTTCGGAAGATTTCTTCAGGAACGGGCAGATCGGCCGTTTCTACCGGCCGGTTAAGCAGCAATTGACGTTGCGAGTTGATGCGGATGTCGTGGATTGGTTCAAGCGCCATGCGCCCGATGGAAAGGGGTATCAGACCCGGATCAACCTCGCGCTTCGCGAATACGTTCAGGCGCAGCAAAAGAAGGCCGGCTAGGCGCAGCACGCTGTATTGTCGGCAAGTGGCGGGTAAAGTAGCGCGATGAATCTTCCCGCCACGAACCTCGATCCCAAGCACCAGGTCCTGAAGGACGTTTTTGGCTTCGACGGCTTCCGGCCGGGGCAGGAGGAGGCGGTCGACGCGATCCTGGCCGGGTGGCACGTTCTGACCGTGATGCCGACCGGATCGGGCAAGTCGCTGTGCTTCCAGGTGCCGGCGCTCGTGCTCGGCGGGCTGACCATCGTGGTTTCGCCGCTGGTGGCGCTGATGCAGGACCAGGTGGCCGCACTGCGGCTCGCCGGCGTTGCCGCCGAGAGCATCAACTCGTCGCGCCACCGGGACGATAACGTGATGGCATGGAAGCGCGCGGCGTCGGGCCAGACGCGGCTGCTCTACATGGCGCCCGAGCGGCTGATGACCGACCGCATGCTGGCGGCGCTGGCCAAACTCCCGGTGAGCCTGATCGCCGTCGACGAGGCGCACTGCATCTCCCAATGGGGACCGGCGTTCCGGCCGGAATACGAGGCGCTGTCCAGGCTGCGCGACGTGTTTCCGGGCGTGCCGGTCGCCGCCCTCACCGCCACCGCCGACGAGGTCACCCGCGCCGATATCGCGCAGCGGCTGTTCGGCGGCAAGGTCGAGACGCTGGTCCTGGGCTTCGACCGGCCGAACATCCGGCTCACCGTCGAGCCCAAGCATGACTGGAAGCGCCAGTTGCTGGCGTTCGTGAAGGGCCACGCCGGCAAGAGCGGCATCGTCTACTGCCTGTCGCGCAAGAAGACCGAGGAGACGGCGCGCTTCCTGATCGAGAACGGCATCCGCGCCCGCGCCTATCACGCCGGCATGGACAAGGACGGGCGCGAGAGCAACCAGAACGCGTTCATGACCGAACCCGGCCTGGTGATGACGGCGACCATCGCCTTCGGCATGGGCATCGACAAGTCGGATGTGCGCTACGTGTTCCACGCCGACCTGCCGGGCAGCCTCGATGCCTACTACCAGGAGATCGGACGCGCCGGACGCGATGGCGAGGCGGCCGAGGCGCACATGCTGTTCGGCCTGGGCGACATCCGCATGCGCCGGATGTTCATCGACCAGGAGGAAGCGGGCGATGAGCGCAAGCGCCGCGAGCACCAGCGGCTGGACGCGCTGCTCGGCTATTGCGAGGCGCCGGCCTGCCGCCGCCAGATCCTGTTGTCCTATTTCGGCGAGGCGTCCGAGCCCTGCGGCAATTGCGACGTCTGCCTGTCGCCGGTGGCGCTGGAGGACCGGACCGAGGACGCGCGCAAGGCGATGGCGGCGGTGTACCGCACGGGCGAGCGCTACGGCGTGGCGCACATCATCGACGTGCTGCGCGGCTCGCAGACCGAGAAGGTGATGATGGCCGATCATCACCGCCTGCCGGTGTTCGGCACCGGCGAGGCGGTCAAGAAGGAAGAGTGGCGGTCGCTTGTCCGCCAGCTCGTGGCCGGCGGCTATTTGAAGATCGACATCGGCGGCTATGGCGGCATGCAGATGACGCCGAAGGGCCAGGCATTGCTGACCGGCGACGAAACCTTCCAGTTCCGGCCCGAGATGCTGAAACCCGCGTCTCGCAAGAAGACCCGCGAAGCCGCCGAGGCCGCCGACATGTCCGGCGAGGACCACTCGCTGCTCGATGCGCTGAAGGAGCTTCGCCTGCGCCTGGCGAAGGAGCGGCAGGTGCCGGCCTATGTGATCTTCTCCGACCGGACGCTGATAGACATGGCGCAGCGCCGGCCGCGCAATGCCGACGAGTTTTCCGAGGTCAACGGCGTCGGCGCCGCCAAGCTGCGCGAGTTCGCCGAAATCTTCCTGCAGACCATACGAGACCACGGCGCCTGAGCCGGCCACGCGGCGGTTCCGCGTCTCGGTCGAGGCACCGGTCCGGTCAGGCGCTCTTGCGGGCGACCGCTGCCCAGATGACGCAGAGCACGACCGCGCCGACCAGCGCGCCGAAGAAGCCGGCTGTCTCGCCTTGCATGTACCAGCCCATATACCGCCCCGCATAGGTCGCCAGGAAGGCGCCGGCGACGCCGAGCACGGTGGTCAGGATGAAGCCCTTCGGCTCGTTGCTCCCCGGCGTGATGAACTTGGCGATCACGCCGACGATAAAGCCGATGATGATGGTCCAGAGAATTGCCATAAATCCGTCTCCCCCGTTTCGGCGCGGTGCGCGCTGCGCCCGTGTCAAGGTACCAGAGCGCTCCAAGGGACGCTATTGATCGCCGTGCCGGTTACCGGCTGCTGGCGTCGGCACTGAGGGCGGCGGCGTCCTCGATGGGCAGCATCTTCCAGCGTCGTTCGGCGAACAGCCATTGGCCGTGCCGCTTGATGAACCTGTCCTGGTACTCGCTGAGGATGCGGCGGCTGACGCCGGCCGAGTCGGTATAGCTCTCGGTGGTATAGGTGCGGCCCGTCGCGGTGTCGTTGGTGACGTTGATGGCGCCCGGCGTGGAGATGAAGATGCAGGCGTCGGCCTTGTCTTCGGGGCCATGGAACGCCTCCATCATCTTCAGCCACTCGGCGACGATGGTTTGCTTGCCTTTGATCTCTTCCCAGCCGGGCAGGTCGGGCAGGCACCAGCGGCCGTCCTCGGCCCAGCAGGCAGCCCAGGCGTCCATGTCGCGCTGGGTCACGGCATCGCCATAGGATTCGATCAGCTCGCGGATGGCGAGGCGGTCCTCGAAGGGGCCGGTGAACGGCATGGAAGTCTCCTCTCGCTCAGCCGGAATGCAGGACCTTGAACATGCGGCTCCTGAACAGCCACCGGCCGTTCTGCTTCACATACAGGTCGTCATAGCGCCCGGTTATGCGGTAGGTGGCGCCGGTGGCGTCGGTCACCAGTTCGGACGTATAGGCGCGCCCCGTCGCGGTGTCGCCGGTCACGGTCACGGAGCCCAGGGACTGGACGTTGATGTTCAAGGGATAGTTCTTCATCGCGTCGATCCAGGTCGAGACGATGGCCGACTTGCCCTTGATCAGCTCCCAGCCCGGAAAGTCCGGCATGGCCCAGACCGAGTCCTCGGCCCAAAGCGCGCCCCAGTCCTCGGCATTGTTGCGGGTGACCGCATCGCCGTAGGAAGCAACGAGCTCCCGGATCGCCAGCCGGTCCTCGGCGGGTCCGTCGAACGCCATGGTGTCCTCCCGCGGTTTAGCGGCGGCCCTCGATGTAGTCGTTGAGCACCTCGTGGAAGCGCCGCACGCGGCTTTCCTGGCCGCTGAGGAACGCGTCGGTGTAGCCGCGCGAATGGAAGCCGTTTTGCTGTCCGACCGCGACGCCAAGATCCTGGATCAGGAAGGACTCCATCATGTCCGGGATCGGCTGGCCGCTGCCATAGGGGATGAACTCGTAGTCCGCCTCACGCAGCGGCCGCATGCCGACGATGGTCGCCACCTCGTCCGCGCCGTCGATCTTCGGCACCAGGCACCAATAGTCGAAGGTGCACTTCTCCGGGTCGGTCGGGTGCGGCTCGGTACGGAAGAAATGTACGCCATCCGCCGTGCCGGTCATGGTCACGTTGGGGAACAGGGTGTGGTGGAAATAGTCGGTCAGCTCGTCGTCGGTCCACTTGGCATAGTGGTGATAGCCCTTCTGCGGCCCCAGGTTGCGGCGCTGTTCCTGCAGCGCCAGCCGGCCGTCGCGGGAGCGGCCGGCGAAGTCGGCCGGGTCAAGGCCCCACTGCGCCAGCATCATGTCCCAGGGCTGCTCGACCTCGTTGGGATGGGGCGCGCGCATGGAAGGCTGGCCCTGCTCGATCATCCGGTTGTGGCCGTTGGGGTACATCTCGAAGATGGTGTTCTTGTAGTCCTCGTCCGTGGTGGTCGCGAGTTCGGGATGGACCGTCGGCAAATGGTAGGACTCGTTGAAATTGTCCGACGAGAACTTCCAGTTGGCGTCCACGTCGAAGGTGCGCCAGACCACGCGGACCATGTTCTCCATGTCGCGGTTGCGGAACAGCCACGGGATCGGGTCGAGGAAGTCGAGCAGCGGGCGCGGGTTCGGGTCCATGTTGTACCAGATGAAGCCGCCCCACGTGTCGACCGCCACCTCCGACAGCTTCAGCTTGCCGCAGGGGTCGCCACCCTCGAAATCGTCCGGGTCCTGCACCTGCTCGAGCGTGCCGTCGATGCCCCAGCGCCAGCCGTGATACGAGCAGACCAGCTCGCCGCCGCCCAGCGTGCTCCAGGCCAGCCGGTTGCCGCGGTGCTTGCAGGAATTGTAGAACGC
>CAMBYA010000155.1 GCA_945872035.1 Rhizobium sp. Q54 | reverse complement strand
ATCCTCAACGCGCCGACGCGAATGATGAAGAACCTGGGCTACGGCAAGGGCTATGAATACGACCACGATGCCGAGGACGGATTTTCGGGCCAGAACTATTTTCCCGAGGGCATGGCGCGGCGACAGCTCTACCGCCCGTTCGAGCGCGGCTTCGAGCGCGATGTGCTGAAGCGGCTGGAATACTGGGCAAAGCTGCGTACCGAGCGGCAGCAGCGCGAAGCCGGCCAGCAGTGACGCCATTCGACCTGTTCGTCGGCGTGGACTGGTCCGGCGAGCGCGGCCCCAGGGTGAAACGGCTGCAGGTAGCGGTCTGCGACGCCGGGCAGGGCGCACCGTCGCTGGTCGCCAATCCTGCGGGTGGTCCCTGGTCCCGGCCAGATTTTGCGGACTGGCTGCTGGCGGAGGCGAGGAAGCGCCGCGTGCTGTGCGGGCTCGATTTCTCGTTCTGCTTTCCGTGGGAGGACCGGCAGGCCTACTTCCCGGGCTTTGCCGATGATCCGGTCGATCATGCCGGGTTCTGGGAGCTGGTCGAGGCGCTGTGCGTCGCTGACGACGGCTTGTTCGGCGGCGGCCTCGCCGACGTGGAGCCTCTTCATCGTCACTTCCGGCGCGGCGCGGTGACCGGCGCGTCCTATGCGCGCCGCCTGCGGGTTGTCGAGGCGCTGACCGGCGAGCGCGGGATGGGCACGACCGAATCCGTTTTCAACCTTGTCGGCGCGCGGCAGGTGGGCAAGGCATCCTTGTCCGGGATGCGGGCGCTGCGGTGGATGCGTCAGCACGACGGCGTCATGGTATGGCCGTTCGACGGGATTGGTGATGCAAGGCTGGTGCTGGTGGAAGCCTTTCCGACGGCCTTCGTGCGCATGGCGGGCGGCGGTGCCGGGAAGGTGAGGGACTTGGAACGGCTCAACCTGGTGCTGCAGCATTTCGCTTCTCACCCAATATCCAAAATACCCTGTCATCACGGCGAAGGCCGGGATCCAGAACGGGGAAGGGGCACAGCTCTACGAGCACTGGGTCCCGGCCTTCGCCGGGATGACAATGAAGTATTTGGACTTAGCGACGACATGACGGACGCTCTGATAACCGCCGCCGCTCTCCGCAACCTTTCCCCCAATCCCTCGATGTGGAATCCGCCGGGCTTATCGGATAGGGTCCGCCGCTTCGAGGGCTGGACGTTTGGAATTACCTGATGAGTGGCGTGCAAACCATATCGGTCAAGCCGGCCGACGCCGACCAGCGGCTTGACCGCTGGTTCAAGCAGCATTTCCCGGCGCTGTCCTTCGGTCACTTGCAGAAACTGCTGCGCACCGGACAGATCCGGGTCGGTGGCAAGCGGGCCAAGGCCGACTACCGGCTCACGGCGGGCGACGAAATCCGCATCCCGCCTATGGGCGAGATGGCGCTGCCCATGAAGAAGGCGCCGCCGCCTCCGCCGCGCAGCGAAGACGTCCAGATGCTGCAGGACACCGTGCTGTTCAAGGACGAGCACGTCATCGTCATCAACAAGCCGCCGGGTCTCGCCGTGCAGGGCGGCACCAGCATCGGCAAGCACCTCGACGGCATGCTGGACGCGCTGCGCTTCGGCGCCTCCGAGCGGCCGCGGCTGGTGCACCGGCTGGACAAGGACACCAGCGGCGTGCTGGTTCTGGCGCGCTCGCGCCTGGCCGCCGCGGCGCTGGCCAAGTCGTTCAAGGATCGCACCACCAAAAAGACCTACTGGGCGCTGGTGACCGGCGTTCCCGTGCCCAGCGAGGGCGAAATCATCTCGATCATGGAAAAGGACGGCGAGGAGGACGAGCGGGTCCGGCCCGGCGACAAGGGCCAGAAAGCGATCACCGAATACAAGGTGATCGAGGCGGCCGGCAACGCGCTGTCATGGCTGGCGCTGAGGCCCGTGACCGGACGCACGCACCAGCTCCGCGTCCACTGCGCCCAGCTCGGCACCCCGATCGTCAGCGACGGCAAGTACGGCAACGAGGACTGCTTCCGGGACGGCCTGTCCAGCAAGTTGTACCTGCATGCCCGCAACATCGTCATTCCCCATCCGGTGCGCGGCACCGTCAACGTGACCGCGCCGCTGCCGCCGCATATGCGCGAGACCTGGAAGCTGTTCGAATTCGATCCGAACATGCGCGGTGACGTGTTCGACGATGACTGACCTGCGGCTGATCATGTTCGACTGCGACGGCACGCTGGTCGACAGCCAGCACGTTATATACGCTGCAATGAATCACGCGTTCGAGCAGCACGCCATGACCTGTCCGGACATGGATAGGGTGCGCCGCGTTGTCGGTCTCGGCCTGGTCGAGGCCGTCGAAGAGCTGGTGCCACACCTGGACCGCGACGCCCATGTCGCGCTCGCCCAGTCTTACAAGGATGCCTTCGGCCATCTGCGCCAAGACCCGCACCATGCGGAGCCGCTGTTCCCCGGCGTCCGCGAGGCGCTGGAGGCGCTCTCGGGCGCGGGATACCTTCTCGGCATCGCCACCGGCAAGTCCCGGCGGGGGTTGACCAGCACGCTGAACCTGCACGGCATGCGCGACCTGTTCGTCACCCTGCAGACGGCCGACGACGCGCCCAGCAAGCCCCATCCCGGCATGCTGGCGAATGCCCTGCGCGCGACCGGCGCGCGGTGCGAGGACACGGTGATGATCGGCGACACCGTGTTCGACATCCACATGGCACGCAACGCCGGGGTCCATCCGCTGGGTGTGTCCTGGGGCTACCATCCCGCCGGGGAATTGACCGACGCCGGCGCGCGGCATGTGCTGGACGACTATGCCGGCCTGTCGCCCTGGCTGGGCACCCTTTGGGAGCCAGCTGCGTGAAGCGGTTCTACAAGCAGGTCGCCGTCATGCCGGACGGCGAGGGTTTCGCCGTGAAACTGGACGGCAGGCCGATCCGCACGCCGGCGCGCGCCCTGCTGGTCCTGCCCACGCGGGCGCTGGCGGATCGGATCGCCGCCGAGTGGGATGCGCAGGTTGGCGAAATCAGGCCGCAGGCCATGGCGATGACCGGGCTGGCAAACGCCACCATCGACCTGATGGCGACACGGCGCGGCGAGATCGTCTCCGACATGGCCGGCTATGCCGCGACCGACTTGCTGTGCTACCGCGCCGGGGCGCCGGACGCGCTGCGCGCCCTGCAGGATGCCGGCTGGCAACCGCTGCTCGACTGGGCGGCATCGCATCTGGGCCTGCGTTTCGTGGTCACCACCGGTATCGTACCCGTCGATCAGGAGCTTGGGCTGGTCGAGGCAGCCCGGCTGCATATCGAAACCTATGACGATTTTACCGTGGCGGGCGCCAGCAAGCTCACCCACGGCACCGGCTCGGTGGTGCTCGCCATGGCGGTCGCCGAAGGGCGGATCACGGCCGACGAGGCGTTCGGCCTCAGCCAGATCGACGAACTCTGGCAGGAATCGCTCTGGGGCGCCGACGACGAGGCGGTCGAATTCCGCCGGGCGCTGCGCCAGGATCTGGTCGATGCCGCGGATTTCATGCGGCTGGCGCGCGGCTGAGCGCGCGAGCGTCTTGAATTTTCGCCCGGTCCGGCACCCGCCAAACGACCTATGCCGCAGGTGCGAGAGTCTGTTACAAAGCAGATAACCTTGGTATATCGTCGCCACCGAATTGCCGGTTACCGGCCGGTCTCTCCATAATCGACAATCAATCGTTGGGGGTATCCCGCCATGCAGGAAATCTTGCAGGAGTTGGAAAAACGCCGTGCCCGTGCCCGTCTGGGCGGCGGCGAGGCGCGCATCGACGCGCAGCACAATCGTGGCAAGCTGACCGCCCGCGAGCGCCTCGAAGTCTTGCTCGATCCCGGCTCGTTCGAGGAATACGACATGTTCGTCGAGCACCGTAACACCGACTTCGGCATGGCCGAGCAGAAAATTCCCGGCGACGGCGTCGTCACCGGCCACGGCACCATCAACGGCCGCCTGGTGTTCGTGTTCTCGCAGGATTTCACCGTGTTCGGCGGCGCATTGTCGGAAACCTTCGCGGAGAAGATCTGCAAGGTGATGGACCGTGCGGCGAATGTCGGCGCGCCGGTTATCGGCATCAACGATTCGGGTGGGGCGCGCATCCAGGAAGGCGTCGCGTCGCTGGCCGGCTATGCCGACGTGTTCCAGCGCAACATCGAGCAGTCGGGCGTCATTCCGCAGCTGTCTCTGATCATGGGGCCATGCGCCGGCGGCGCGGTCTATTCACCGGCCATGACCGACTTCATCTTCATGGTCAAGGACACGTCCTACATGTTCGTCACCGGTCCCGAGGTGGTGAAGACCGTCACCCAGGAGACCGTGACCCAGGAACAACTCGGCGGCGCCATCACCCACACCACCAAGTCCTCGGTGGCGGACCTGGCGTTCGAGAACGACGTCGAGGCGCTTTTGCAGACGCGCCGGTTCTTCGACTTCCTGCCGCTGAACAACAAGGAAAAGCCGCCGGTCCGCGAGACCTACGACCGCGGCGACCGGATCGAGCCGTCGCTGGACACGCTGATCCCGGACAATCCGAACAAGCCCTATGACATGCACGAGCTGATCTCCAAGGTGGTCGACGAGGGCGACTTCATGGAGGTGCAGCCCAAGTTCGCCGGCAACATCATCACCGGGTTCGGGCGCATCGAGGGGTCGACCGTCGGCATCGTCGCGAACCAGCCCATGGTGCTGGCCGGCTGCCTCGACATCGACTCATCGCGCAAGGCGGCCCGCTTCGTCCGGTTCTGCGACGCGTTCAACATCCCGATCGTCACCTTCGTCGACGTGCCGGGTTTCCTGCCGGGCACGGCACAGGAATATGGCGGCATCATCAAGCACGGCGCCAAGCTGCTGTTCGCGTTTGGCGAGGCCACGGTGCCGAAGGTCACCGTCATCACCCGCAAGGCCTATGGCGGCGCCTACGACGTGATGAGCTCCAAGCACCTGCGCGGCGACGTCAACTATGCCTGGCCAACCGCCGAGATCGCGGTGATGGGCGCCAAGGGCGCGGTGGAGATCATCTTCCGCAAGGACATGGGCGATCCGGAGAAGATCGCCGAGCACACCAGGAACTACGAGGCGCGCTTCGCCAATCCGTTCGTGGCGGCGAGCCGGGGCTTCATCGACGAGGTGATCATGCCGCACTCCACACGGCGCCGCATCGCCAACTCGCTGCGCATCCTGAAGAACAAGGACGTGCGCAATCCCTGGAAGAAACATGACAACCTGCCGCTCTAAGGCCAGGGGAGGAAGCCCATGCTGTTCGACAAGATCCTGATCGCCAACCGCGGCGAAATCGCCTGCCGCGTCATCAAGACCGCCCGCAAGCTCGGCATCAGCACGGTGGCCGTCTATTCGGACGCCGACCGGGACGCGCTGCACGTGCAGATGGCCGACGAGGCGATCCATATCGGTCCCGCGCCCGTCAACCAGTCCTATCTGGTCATCGACAAGATTATCGATGCCGTGCGCAGGACCGGCGCGCAGGCGGTGCACCCCGGCTACGGCTTCCTGTCGGAGAACATCAAGTTCGCTGAGGCGCTGAAGGCGGCTGGCATTACCTTCATCGGCCCCAACCCGCGCGCCATCTTCGCCATGGGCGACAAGATCGAATCGAAGAAGCTGGCGGCCGCCGCCAATGTCAGCACGGTCCCTGGCTATGTCGGCGTGATCAAGGACGAGGACGAGGCCGCCAAGATCGCCGCCGAGATCGGCTATCCGGTGATGGTGAAAGCCTCGGCCGGCGGTGGTGGCAAAGGCATGCGTATCGCCTTCAACGATGCCGAAGCCCGCGAAGGCTTCACCTCGGCCACCAACGAGGCACGTACCAGCTTCGGCGATGACCGCGTGTTCATCGAGAAGTTCATCGAGGAGCCGCGCCATATCGAAATCCAGGTGCTGGGCGACAAGCATGGCAACGTGATCTACCTGGGCGAGCGCGAATGTTCTATCCAGCGCCGCCACCAGAAGGTGATCGAGGAGGCGCCGAGCCCGTTCCTGACGCCTGAGTTGCGCAAGGCCATGGGCGAGCAGGCCGTGGCGCTGTCCAAGGCCGTGGACTACGACAGTGCCGGCACGGTAGAGATGATCGTCGGCCAGGATGGCAGCTTCTACTTCCTCGAGATGAACACCCGTCTGCAGGTCGAGCATCCGGTGACCGAACTGGTAACCGGCGT
>CAMBYA010000154.1 GCA_945872035.1 Rhizobium sp. Q54 | reverse complement strand
AACTTGCCGATGCCCGGCGTCCAGAGGATCTGGGCCAGATGGTAGCTGTCGTACAGGTAGAACACGCCGGCGATCATGTCGACGGCCTCGGAGAAGTCCGACACGAAGTGGGCTTCGAACTGGTAGGTCTCGTAGGTCTGGAACCGGGTCGACGAAAAGAAATCGACGTTGAGGCCGTCGGTGTCGGTGTTGATCAGGTCGCGCTGGTGCTGGTAGTTGCCCAGGACGCTGAAGGTGCCAAAGTCGGTGGTGTAGTCGGCATTCAGGGTCGCGGTGTAGCTGTTCAGGTCGGAATCGTTATACGGCAAGTTGTAGCCGACCTCGAACGGGTTGTTATTCTTGTCCTTGTCGATGCCAAGAGCAGCGTCGCCGAAGTAGTTCTTGGTCAGCCCGGGATAGAGCACTTCCATCAGGCTGGTGTTGCAGTTGTAGGCGGTGGGCGTGCCGACGCCGCCGCACAGCGGGTTCGACGGCGTGCGCGGATCGTAGGACGGATTGAGCGAGATTGTGCCGTCGCCGCGCTGGCGGATGAACTCGGTGGTCAGCGTGATGTCGAGGGCGTCGTTCGGCGTGAACCGGAAGCTGGGCCGGAAATAGACGAACTTGTTGCCCTGGATGCGCGTGCCCTTCAGGTCCTCGTCGACGGTCTGGGTGATCGGGTCGTAGCCGTCGTTCTTGAAGAAGCCGGAGTCCTTGTAGAACTGGCCGGCAAGCCGCATGGCGAACTTGTCCTCCACCACCGGGATGTTGCCGATCAGGCTGACGACCAGCTTGCCGGGGTTGCCGTATTGCAGGCTCGCCTTGCCGCTGTACTCGGTCACGTCCGGCTTCTTGGTGGTCAGCGTGATGGCGCCCGAATAGGCGTTGCGGCCGTAGATCGTGCCCTGCGGGCCGCGCAGCATTTCGACGGATTCGACGTCGAGCAGGTTGGCGACGGCCCAGGCGTTACGCGGCTGATAGACGCCGTCGATGAAGATGGCGACGTGCGGGTCGTCGAAGCTCTCGATGCCCGACGTGCCGATGCCGCGAACGGTGAACGACGACGCGTTGTGGAACAGGCCGACGGTCTGCAACTGGACCGACGGGGCCAGCTTGTTCAGGTCCTCGAGGTTGACCGCGAACTTGCGCTCGATGGCCTCGCTCGAGAACGCGGTGACCGGCACCGGCACTTCCTGGACCGACTCCGCCTTCTTCTGAGCCGAGGAAATGACCGTCTCGATCCCGCCGCGCTGCGAGAACAGGCTGCCGTCGCTTGGCTGATTCTGGGCCGGCTGGGCGGGCGGGTCTTGCGCGTACGCCGCCCCCGCCGTGAGCATCGCGGCCATGACGGCCAGCGAAGCTGTTGATTTTATTGAACGCATCGGCATCTCCCCCGGTTTACGAAATGCATGGGCAGCCTTGTTGGCGCCCAGAACCTAACGCTGGTT
This sequence comes from Rhizobium sp. Q54, assembly GCA_945872035.1. Lineage (GTDB taxonomy): Bacteria > Pseudomonadota > Alphaproteobacteria > SMXS01 > SMXS01 > RI-34. Next base: position 4,738 of record CAMBYA010000154.1, on the reverse strand, counting down.
GGTTTTCGGTTGTTTGAGGGTTTTTACATCACGGTGCAGGATAGAAAAACAATAAACGGATAATCCTCTTTTAATCATCGCTGACTGTGATATTTTTACATCTCCTACTGGTTTTTTTATCTGGCGGTCGAGCGCCACGGGCACCGCCAAACGGCGGCGATGTTCCCGACACCAATGTGACCCGGAAAGTCGGCCCCCTTGGTCCATGGATCGCCAGCCGACCGGACGGCGGCGGTCGGGATAACTCCGCACATGCAAGCGCTGGCCGCTTGGAGATGACGCGCGGCGGCGCGCAGGCGCCCAAGCCAAACCACCGACCGTAACGTCCTTTTCTTTACCTTTGCGCGGCCCTCGGCGGCGCGCTAGGCTTCGGCCCGAGCCGTACCAAACGACCAGGGGAGACCACCATGTCCGACGCCGCACAACGCGCGCTCGATCAACTCGACATCTACACCACCATGTCGCGCTATTGCCACGGCGTGGACCGCTGCGACCTGACGATCCTGAAAGGCGCATTCTGGCCCGACGCCACCTGCAACTATTCCAACCAGGACATCGACGCCATGACCTGGGCCGAGAATTGCGTCCAGGGCATCGGCCAGATGGTGCGCACCCTGCACACCATCGGCAACCACTGGATCCAGGTCGACGGCGACAAGGCGACGGGCGAGACCTATTGCCTGGCCTACCACCTGCTGAAGAACGAGCAGGGCGTGCTGACCGACATGCTGGTCGGCGGCCGTTATCTCGATCATTTCGAGAAGCGCGGCGGCGAATGGAAGATCAAGAGCCGCCACTACGTGATGGACTGGAACCACAACATTCCGTCCACCGGCAACTGGACGACCGGCCTGCTCGGCGGCCTGAACACCGGCGCGCGCACGCCGAACGATCCCTACGACCGCATCTTCGGCTGATCCCATGGAGACCATCGACTGGTTCGCCTGGCGGATCATCATCGGCCTAGGCTGCATGTGGCTGGGCGGCGGCATCTTCATCGTCAAGGGGCTGCCGCGCCAGCTAAGGCGCGGCCCGCAGCCGACCGCGCCCAAGGGTACGCCGGAACGCTTCGGCCTGTTCTGGCTGGACCAGTATTGCTACATCGGCCTGACCCTGCTGATCGGCGGCCTCGTGCTGGTGCTGATCAGCCTGGTCGGCGGACGCGGATAGCACCATGGATTTCGATTTCCGCAAGATCGAGCGCATGGACCGGTACAAGCTGCTGGTGTCCTCCATCGTCCCGCGCCCCATCGCGCTGGTCACCACCATCAGCAAGGACGGCATCGTCAACGCCGCGCCGTTCAGCTTCTTCAACGCGGTGAGCGCCGATCCGCCGCTGGTGGTGCTGGGCCTCGAGGTGACCGACTACGCCCCGCGCAAGGACACCGGCGACAACATCCGCGACACCGGCGAATTCGTCGTCAGCCTGGTGAGCGAGGAGATCGCGCAGCCGATGAATCTGTGCGCCGCCGATTTCCCCGCCGAGGAGGACGAACTCGTGGCCGCGGGCCTTACCGCCATGCCGAGCGTGGTGGTGCGCCCGCCCTGGATCAAGGAATCGCCCGTCAGTTTCGAGTGCAAGCGCATGACCAGCATGGAAGTAGGCACCGGCAACCGCGTCGTCATCGGCGAGGTGGTGTACATGCACATCGATGACCGATTCGTCGACAGCGACAAGATGTATGTCGACGCGCCGGCCATGAAGCTGATCGGCCGCATGCACGGCCGCGGCTGGTACGTCAAGACGGGGGACGCGTTCGACATGCCGCGCATCGCGTATGCGGACTGGGCGGCCGAGCGCGACAGGAAGAGGGGAACATGACCATGACCACGCCGGGCATCCCGATCACGCTGTTCTACGCCGGCATCATGGGACTGCTGGCGGTGGCGCTCGCCACCCAGGTGCTGTGGGCGCGCATCAACGCCAAGAAGCTGCCCGACTGGAAGCCCGACACCACCATGCGGGTCCAGGCCAACTTCGTCGAGAACGTGCCGCTGGCGCTGATCCTGCTCTATTTGCTGGAAGCCGGCGGCGCGCCGCAGCCCATCGTCCATGTGCTGGGCGGCGCGCTGGTGATCGCCCGCCTGCTCCACACCTGGGGCTACAGCAGCAACCCCGGCGCGACCTATCCCCGACTGATCGGCGCCCAGGTCACCTTCCTGCTGCTGTCGATCATGGGCTTCGGCGCCATCTACCTGTCGGTCGCGCCGCACCTTTAGGCCGGGCACCACGTGATACCCGCCCGCGCGCAGTACTCGTCATGCAGGAAAAATCCTTGCCGTATCCCTGAGCTTGTCGAAGGGCCTTGCACGAGCGCTTGAGCAAGGCCCTTCGACAAGCTCAGGGGCACGGATAAACGGGAGGCTTGCATAACGAAAAAGAGGCGCGGCCATCGACCGCGCCCCCTTCGGAACCCGCGCTTCGAACTCTTACCGGCCCTTCCAGTCAGGCTTGCGCTTTTCCGAGAAGGCCTTCGGGCCCTCGATGAAATCCTCGCTGTCGCGCATCTTCTGGGTCATCGGATAGACCTCGTCGATGGCCGCTTCCAGCGTGTCGGCGTCGAAGCCCTTGTAGACCGCTTCCTTGGTGGCGCGGACCGACAGCGGCGAGGCCTCCAGGATCTCGGCGGCCCAGCGGCGCGCGGCGGTCATCAGGTCGGCATGCGGCACAACCTCGTTGACGAAGCCGAGCCGGAACCCATCGTCGGCGCTCATGCGCTTGCCGGTCAGCATCATGCCCATGGCCTGCTTGAGCGGCATGGTGCGCGGCAGGCGGTGCACGCCGCCGGCGCCCGCCATCAGGCCGACACGGACTTCCGGGAGCGCGAACACCGCCTTGTCGGAGGCGACGATGATGTCGCAGGCCAGCGCCACCTCGAAGCCGCCGCCCATGGCGACGCCGTTCACCGCGGCGATCACCGGCTTGAACAGGTCGAATCGCGAGGTGATGCCGCCGAAGCCGGTCTTGACCTTCCAGCGCTTGCCGCCGGCGGCCTGGTACTTCAGGTCGTTGCCGGCCGAGAAGGCGCGGTCGCCGGCGCCGGTGACGATGGCGACCCACAGGCTGTCGTCGTTCGCGAACTCGTCGAACGCTGCCTGCATCTCCTCATGCATGGGCGAGTGGCAGGCGTTCATCACGTCGGGCCGGTTCATGGTCAGGATGAACAGGTTGCCGTCACGTTCGGTCTTGATGAATTCGTAGCTGGACATGCACGCTTCCCCGTTGCGAGATGTGATGCCGCGACACGCTCTCCTGCGGGCGGTTTTCCCTTGCGATGCCGGGGAAAATGCCCTTTGTTGGCGCGGCCTGAAGTGTTCCCGGGGAGATAAAGCACATGAAGAACGGCAAGGTCAAACTGGATATCGACGGTCCGGTCGCAGTCCTGACGCTGAACGATCCGTCGGCGCTGAACTCGGTTTCCGTTCCCATGCTGGAGGACATCCAGGCGGCGCTCGACGCGCTCGAGGCCAGGGACAGCGGCGTGCGCTGCATGATCCTCACCGGCGAAGGCCGCGGCTTCTGCGCCGGCGCCAATCTAGGCGGCGGCATCTCCAAGGAACCCGGCTCGAAGGACAGCGACGCGGGCGACGTGCTCGAGCGCTTCTACCACCCGATCCTGAAGCGCCTGCGCGACCTGCCCTTCCCGATGATCACCGCCGTCAACGGCGTGGCCGCCGGCGTCGGCATGAGCTTCGCGCTGATGGGCGACATGATCCTGGCCGCCAAATCCAGCTACTTCCTGCAGGCGTTCCGCCGCATCGGGCTGGTGCCGGACGGCGGCTCGACCTACCTGCTGCCGCGCCTCGTCGGCCTCGCCCGCGCCAAGGAGCTGTCGCTGATGGCCGACAAGCTGCCGGCGCCGACTGCCCTCGAATGGGGCCTGATCAACCGGGTCTACGAGGACGACGCGCTGATGGGCGAGGCCCGCAAGCTCGCCACCGAGCTGGCCAACGGCCCGACCGTGGCGCTGGGCCTCATTCGCAAGCTGTACTGGAACAGCCCGCTGAACACCTATGACGACCAGCTCGACCTGGAGCGCAACAGCCAGAGGATCGCCGGCCGCACCGAGGATTTCGGTGAAGGTGTGAAGGCGTTCTTCGAAAAGCGTCCGGCCCAGTTCAAGGGCAAGTAGGCTGGTGACCGACGGCCCGCTCTCCGGCCTTCTGGTCGTCGACCTGACTCGCGTGCTGGCGGGGCCGTACTGCACCATGGTGCTGGCCGACCTGGGCGCGCGGGTGATCAAGGTGGAGACGCCGGGGACCGGCGACGACAGCCGCCACATCGGGCCGTTCATCGCCGACAAGTCCGCCTACTTCATGTCGATCAACCGCGGCAAGGAGAGCATCGCGCTCGACCTGAAGGCCGACGGCGACCGGGCGATCTTCGAGGACCTGCTGGCCCGCGCCGACATCCTGGTGGAGAACTACCGGCCCGGCGTGATGGAGAAGCTGAACTATGGCTGGGACGTGCTGCACGCCCGCTTTCCCCGGCTGATCTACGCCGCCGCCTCGGGCTTCGGCCACACCGGCCCGTACCGGACCCGCGCCGCCTACGACATGGTGGTGCAGGGCATGGGCGGCATCATGAGCCTCACCGGCCATCCCGGCAGCCCGCCGACGCGCGTGGGCACCTCGGTCGGCGACATCACTGCCGGCCTGTTCACCGCCATCGGGATCAACGCGGCGCTGGTCGAGCGCGCCCGCACCGGGCTTGGCCGGAAGGTCGACGTGGCGATGC
>CAMBYA010000153.1 GCA_945872035.1 Rhizobium sp. Q54 | reverse complement strand
GCGCCGTTTTTAATTGGACAAAGTGCTCCCGTCAGGCCGCCCGCGGCTTCACGACGGGCGTGCCCGAGGACCAGTCGATGCCGCGGACAGGGTCGGTCTTGCCGTCCCAGGTGTCGGCGCCCTCCTTGATGATCGCGAACATCTTCTCGATCATCTCACCGCGGAACATCAGCTGCATCATCACGCCCGGCTGGTCGACGGAATCGATATAGGCGTGCTGGTCGCCATAGGTCTGGCGCACCTCGAATTTCATGCCCTTGCGCTTCAGCTCGTCCAGCTTCTCCTGGATGGTGCCGTCGCAGAACACCGCGAGGTGCTGCAGGCCGCCCTCGGGGTGATCCTTCAGATACTCGCTGTAGATGCTGGCCACCGGACCGATCGGCTCGATCACCTCGATCTGCTGGTCGCCGGAGTAGGCGAAACCCGCCTTGAGCTCGAGCTTAACCGGCTTGCCGCCCACCTCGCCGGGGAATTCCTTCAGGTGTTCCATGTAGAACGGCCCGATGCCGCGGGCGATCCAGTGCTTCATCGCCGCGTCGATATCAGGCACCACATAGCCCTGCTGCAGGACCGCGCCGAATACGTTGCTCATGAGATGTCTCCCGATTTCAGAGTTGCCGGATCGTAGACCCTTTGAACGGCGGCTGGCAACGGTCCGCCGCCCAACACAGGCGTTGCATTCCCGTGGCAAGAGCTTATCTTCTTGCGATCTTGGCCAAGCGCCTCGAATCCTGCGTGGATCCTGCCCCTTTGGCCCTCTAGCTTCCGTCCTTCTCGCCCGAGAGCAGCTGCCTGAATGACCCACCGTTCCGTCCTACAAGCCGTCGCCTGCATCCTGGCCATCGCCATGGCCGCCATGGTCCCTCTCGATGGCGCGAGCGCCCAGGTGAAGCCGAAGGCCAAGAAGGAAGCGCCACTCCCGGTGCAGCTTCAGTCCCAGTGTACCTGGCCTGGCCAGCGGATCATCCATTCGCTCCTGCGGGACGATACCGTGGCCGCCAAGGATCATCTTGGGTTCTACGAGAAATTCGGCTGTCCGGTCGATCACGTGGTGAAGGCGTTCGCCTGCGCGGTGGATGCGCCAGCCGGCGCAAACCGGCCGCGTGCGGAGATTCTGGTCACCAACTGCTGGGAAACCCTGTCGCCGACCCGGGCGACCGAGGAAGCCGCAGACGCGACCGCGAAGCCCGGACGCACGCAGGCCAAATAAGTGGCGGCCAATCCAGCCCTTGCCTTCTTTCCTTGATCCTTTGAACCGGCGGGTACAGCATCTGTTTGGCTTCAACCCGTCCGGACCCGGCTGTGCAGCGCCATAGGTTTCCTCACTGATGCGCAACATCTTCCTGGCCATCGTGATCGGCGCCCTGCTCCAGGCCTGGGCCTGGTTCGAATCCTACGACAAGTCCGATCCGCCGGAAGTCACCAATCGGGTGCAGTCGGTCTCGCTCGATGTCGGCGGCCCGAAAGCGGCCACGAGCCCGATCACCCAATCGGAACTGGACCGGGTGGCCGGCATGCTCGACCGGGTCAAGACCGTGTCCTCAACCGTCCGGCTCTATGCCTCAACCGGTCTGGCGGCGGAAGTGCCGCGCCTGGCCAACGAACGCGACATCTCCGTCGTACTCGGCGTCTGGCTTGGCAGGGACGACGAGAACAACCGCAAGGAAATCGAGTCCGCGCTCTATCTGGCGAACCATTATCCCAACATCCGCGCCATCGTGGTCGGCAACGAGACGATCCTTCGGAACGAATGGGGCACGACGGCCGAGGACAAGGAGCCCTCGGTCACCGAATTGATCAAATACCTGCGCGAACTTCGCCGGCGCAGCCGCGTGCCGGTCACCACCGGCGAAACCTGGGACATCTGGGTCGCCCATCCGGAAATCGTTCGCGAAGTCGACTTTATCTCGGCGCACATCCTGCCCTACTGGGAGTTCATCCCGGCGGACAATGCGGTCGAGTTCACCATGGAGAAGTACGACCGCCTGAAGCGGACCTTCCCCGGCAAGCGCATCGTCATCATGGAGTTCGGCTGGCCCAGTCAGGGCTACAACCGGAAGCGTTCCGTGCCCACGGCCATGAACCAGGCCGAGCTGATCCGCGAATTCCTGATCGAGGCCGACAAGCGCGACGCCGAATACAACCTGATGGAAGCCTACGACCAGCCCTGGAAGACCAACGAAGGCACGGTCGGTCCGTATTGGGGATTGTTCGATGCCTCAGGCAAGGCCAAGTTCCTGCTGCAGGGCGAGGTCAAGGACCAGAACCACGGGCGGACCGCCGCCATCGGCCTGATCCTGGGCGCGCTGCTGACCGCCATCGCCATCGGCCGGCGCCGCACCGCGTTCGGACACGCGCTGGCTGTGTCGCTATCCGCCCAGGCGCTGGGCGCCGGCATGGCGCTGGCGCTGGTCTATCCGTTCGACAATTACCTGAACACGGGCTCGACCATCGCGTGGGTGATCGGCTTCATCCTGATGTTCCCGCTGACCGCCATGACCTTGCTCAAGATCGACGAGGTTGCCGAGGTGACGGTCGGCAACCGGCCGATCAGGCTGCTGCCGCACCACATCAAGCCGCCGGCCAGCTTCGTCTATCCCAAGGTGTCGATCCAGGTTCCCGCCTACCGCGAGAACCCGGCCATGCTCAACGAGACGCTGAGCAGCCTGGCGAAGCTGGACTACCCTGACTACGAAGTCATGGTCATCATCAACAACACGCCCGACGAGGCCCATTGGGGCCCGGTCGAGAAGCACGTCAGGACGCTGGGGCCGCACTTCAAGTTCCTCAACCTGCAGGACGTAAAGGGCTTCAAGGCCGGCGCGCTGACACTGGCCATGGACGAGGTGTCGCCGGATGCGACGATCCTGGCGCTGATCGACGCCGACTATGTGGTCGACAAGGACTGGCTGAAGGATCTGGTGCCCGCCTTCGCCGACCCGAAGATCGCTTTCGTGCAGGCGCCGCAGGATCACCGCGACGGCCCTGAATCGGCGTTCAAGACCGCCATCAACAGCGAGTATGCCGGGTTCTTCGACATTGGCATGGTGCAGCGGAACGAGCGCAACGCGCTGATCGCCCACGGCACCATGCTGCTCATCCGCCGCTCGTCCTTCGACGAGGTCGGCGGATGGTCGACGGCCACGATCACCGAGGATACCGAGCTGGGCCTGCGCCTGCTCGAAGCCGGCTACGAGGGCACCTATACCGCCCGACGCTACGGCTGGGGCCTGCTGCCGGACACATTCGAGGCATTCAAGACCCAGCGCCACCGCTGGGCCTACGGCGCCATGCAGATCATTCGCAAGCACGCAACGTTCATGAAGCCGTCGGCGCCGGGCCTCAACTACCGGCAGAAGAGCCAGTACATCGCCGGCTGGAGCTACTGGATTTCCGATGCGTTCGGTGTGCTGACCGCATTCCTGAACCTGTTCTGGGTGCCCATGATCATCTGGGCCGAACTGATGATCCCCATGCTGCCGTTCACCGTGCCGATCCTCGTGGCGTTCGGCGTCAACCTGCTCCATTGCGGCATGCTGTACATCACCCGGGTGAAGATCCCGCCGCACCGGATCCTGGGCGCGGCGGCCGCCGCCATGGCGCTGCAATTCACCGTGGCGCATGCGGTCGGCCGTGGCCTGATCAGCGATGCGCTGCCGTTCAAGGTCACCGCCAAGGGCGGCGGCGGCAAGAAGGGCAAGGGTCCGAGCCCGGTTCGCGTCGAATCCATTGTCGGCGTGCTGCTGCTGGTGGGCGCGGCCAGCCTATTCTACATAAACCGCAACGAACAGGCGACCGAGCTCTATGTCTTCGCCGCCACGCTGATCGTGCAGAGCCTGCCGTTCCTTGCCGCCCCGCTGCTCTACGGCCTCGAGCGGGCGCACGCCTACTCGAAGGGCAACCCGGATGACGACGACGCCCAGCCTATCGAGCCGGCCGCGCCAGTGCCCGAGGCCAAGGCGGCGTAACACCTTTCTTAGGGCGGAAGGTTGGGCTAAACCCTTCCGGTCCGCCCCTTCCGCTGACAGGCCATATCAATGCACCGCATCGCCGCCCTCCCCGCGCTCCTGATCGCCGCAGCCATTTCCTGGTTCCTGTGGAGCTATCTGGGCCGGCCCATCGACATCGTCGACGTGCCGCGCGGCCACCTGCAGTGCCTGTCCTATTCGCCGGCGAGCGAGGAGCATTCACCGCTCAATGCCAAGGACGGCCTGTTCCACGTTCCGGACGGCATGGTCGAGCGCGACCTGAAAATCCTGTCCAACTACACCGACTGCATCCGCACCTACTCCATGCTGGGAGATCAGGGCAAAGCCATGAAGGCCGCGCACGAAGCGGGCATCAAGGTGATGGTCGGCATCTGGATCGGCGCCGACGACGAGCGCAACGAGGCCGAGATCAGCGAAGCGCTGCGTCTCGCGAACATGTATCCCGAGAACGTCCGTTCCATCGTCGTCGGCAACGAGGTCATGCTCCGCCGCGAGATGACGCCCGAGCGGCTGGCCGGCATCATCCGCTCGGTGAAGGCGCGCACGGCCTTTCCCGTCACCTATGCCGACATCTACGAGTTCTGGCGGCGCAATCCGATCCTGGCCGACGCCGTCGACCTGGTCACGGTCCATGTGCTGCCCTATTGGGACGATCCCCATCCGGTGAGCATCGATCAGGTGCAGGCGCATTCGCGCCGCATCATCGAGGACACCCAGAAGCTGTTCCCCGGCAAGACCATCCAGATCGGCGAGATCGGCTGGCCGTCGGCGGGCCGCACCCGCTCGGGCGGCGCGCCGTCGCTGGTCAACGAGGCGCGCTTCGTGCGCGAGTTCGCCGCCCAGGCCGAGGCCATCGGCGTGCCCTACAACCTGATCGAGGCCATAGACCAGCCCTGGAAGCGCATGCCGGAAGGCACCGTGGGTGGCTATTGGGGCATCCTGGACGAGGACCGTGAACTGAAGTTCCCGCTGACCGGCCCGGTGAGCGAATGGCCGCAATGGCGGCTGGCGGCCGCATTTACCGCCGCAGTCTCGCTTATCGCCTTCGCCTGGGCGCTGCTGTGGGGCAAGCCGATCGCACCCGTAAGATGGTTCGGCCTCGGGGTCACCGCGCCGGCGGTCGGCGCGACATGGTGGGCGCTTGGCGACCAGCTGCTCACGATCGTGCTCAACAACTGGTGGGGCTGGGCGTGGATCAGCCTGCTGATGCTGATCGCGGTGATCGGCGGCGGCCTGCTGATCTATGCCGTGGCCGGCGGCCGGAACGTGCCGAAGCCCGCCGGCTTCGACGGCGTGCTGGAGGCGATCCGCACGCGCCGTTTCTCCGGCTCGCAGATCATCGGCGCCTATCACTGGGCGGTGATGCTGCCGGCGGTCGTGCTCGCCGTTTCCATGGCCATCGACGGCCGCCACCGGGACTTCCTGCAGCTGGCCTTCTGGCTGCCGGCCGCCGCCTTCCTGCTACTCTACATCCAGCCGTCGACGCGCGAGCGAACCGACAAGCCCCAGCCCGAGGAAGCCTGGATCGCGCTGTTGCTCCTGGTCGCCGGGCCGTTCGCCATCGACCAGTTCATCAACCTGGAAGCCTGCGTGTGGGCGGCAACCTGCGTCGTGCTGGCGGCACCGTGGCTGGAATTCGTGTTGCGCGAAGGGGCGCGCCTCCGCGATGTGTTCCGTCGCCCGTTGAGCCGCAGTGCTTAGCGCGCCCGGATAAGGCAGATCAGCGCCAGGATCCCCGCCGGCACCGACATGGTGTTGTTGTAAAGGATCATGCCCAGTCCGGCCGCGATCATCGCGAAGACAGCGATCCATCGCGCGCTTCTTGCGCCGCCCCTTGCGAGCAGCACGACCGCCAGCGCCGCCAGCAGCAGCGACAGCCAGCCGAAGCCGCCCCATTCGGTGAACATGATGAAGCCGGTGCGGAGCGGGCACCACCAGGGATTTCCGCGCTCGCAGGCGGCGCCCATGGCTTCCGGCTCGACGAACTGATAGCGGATGAAATAGCCGGCGACGAAACTCAGCGCGCAGACCAGCAGGCCGCCAACGGCCCGCGCGTCGCCCCACAGGGCGGCCACGCCACCCCGCGCCGTCTCGCCCTCGACCGCCATATCTCTATCCTCTCAGCCAGTCCGCCGTGGATGCGCATGGTTACGGGGCACGGGTGTCCCGGTCAACTGTCGCGATAGGTAACAGACGTTTG
>CAMBYA010000152.1 GCA_945872035.1 Rhizobium sp. Q54 | reverse complement strand
TCCTCGGCCGGGAAGGCGTGGGCGTATTGCTCGCCGCGATGATCGGTCGCCAGCACCACGCGCCAGCCGCGCGCGATCAGCTCACGCGCCAAAGCCTCGGCCGGGAACATGTGGCCGCCGGTTCCGCCGGCGGCGAGGACGATGCGCGGAGGACGTGCGATCATCGCGACGGCCTCCCCACAGCGCCGTAATGGTTGCGGCGGGTGAAGCACAGCAGCATGCCCATGGTGATGGCCATGGAGAGCAGCGACGAGCCGCCATAGGACACGAAGGGCAGGGTCATGCCCTTGGCGGGCATCAGCTGGATGTTCACACAGATGTTGATGATCGCCTGCAGACCGAACAGGATCGTCAGGCCGGCGCTGGCCAGGAACAGGAACGGATCCTCCTCGTGCATCACCTTGAGGAAGCCGCGCATCACGACGAAGGCGAATACCATGACGATGATCAGGCAGGCGATCAGTCCGAACTCCTCGCCGATGACCGCGAAGATGAAGTCGGTGTGGGCGTCGGGCAGGATACGCTTGACCACGCCTTCGCCCGGACCGCGCCCGAGGAAGCCGCCGGCGGTGAACGCGTCCATGGCCGTGCTGACCTGATAGGTGTCGCCTGACGCCGGATCGAGAAAGCGGTCGATGCGGCTGGCCACGTGCGGCAGCAACAGGTAGGCGCCGATCACTGCGGCCACGCCGCAGACCGCGAGCACGCAAATCATGAAAATCGGCAGGCCGGCGAGGAAGAACTGCGCCCCCCACACCACGAAGGTCAGGATCGTCTGGCCGAAATCGGGCTGCAGCAGCAGCGTGCCCATGACGATGCAGCACAGCAGGATGGCGATGGCCGTGCCGGGAAAGCCTTCCTTCCGCTTGGTCTGGGCGAACATCCAGGCGCTGGTGACGATGAACACCGGCTTGAGGAACTCGGAGGGCTGGATCGCCATGCCGCCGACGAACAGCCAGCGCTGCGAGCCCTTGATCTCGGGGGCGAATATCAGGGTCGCCATGGTGCACAGGTAGAAGACGCCGAACAGCACGATGGCGATCCGCCTGGTGGTCACCGGCGTCAGCAACGAGAAGCCGACCAGCAGCGCCAGTGCGACCGGGATGAAATAGAGCTGGCGCATCACGAAGTGGAACGCGGGGAGGCCCAGGCCCAGCGCCTTGGGCGGGCTCGCTGCCATGGCGAACAGGACGCCCGCCGCCATCAGCAGCAGGATCGCCGACAGCAGCCAGCGGTCCACGGTCCACCACCAGCGGCTGACGATGCTGTTGTCGGTGCGGCCGAAGGTCATCATGCGGAGGCCTCCGAGGCGAGCGCGGCGACGAGCGCGCGGAAGTGATCGCCGCGCACTTCGAAATTCGGATACTGGTCGAACGAGGCGCAGGCCGGTGACAGCAGCACCACCTCGCCCACGCCGGCATGGCGCGAGGCGGCGGCGACGGCCCGGTCCATGGTGCCGCAGCGCTCGTAATCGACGTCGGCGTCGTCCAGGATTTCGGCAAAGGCATCCTCGGCCTCGCCGATCAGGTAAGCGCGCTCGATGCGACCGAACAGCGGCTTGAGGCTGTCGATGCCGCCATCCTTGGCCTTGCCGCCGGCGACCCAGTGAACCTTGGGGAAGGCCGCGAGCGCGTGCTGGGTCGCGTCGGCGTTGGTCGCCTTCGAATCGTTGATAAAGCGGACGCCGCCCACGGTGCCCACATATTCCAGGCGGTGCGCCAGGCCGGGGAAGCTGCGCAGCCCGGCCTTGATGGCCGCGGGCGCGAAACCCAGCGCGCGGGCAGCGGCGTAGGCGGCGGCGGCGTTCTGCCAATTGTGCCGGCCACGCAGGCTTTCGATGCCGGCGAGCGACAACACGGGATCGGACGAGATGTCTGCGTCGTACAGCACCGCAGCGTCCACCGAGACGCCCTCGTCCGCGCGGCCCATGACGGTGACCGGCGTGACCGTGCGGCCCGCGGCCTTCAGCCGGTCGGCGGCTTCGTGGCCGTAGTCGTCATCGACGCCGATGATCGCGGCGCCGCCCTGCGACTGCCAGTCGAAGATGCGGCGCTTCACAGCCACGTAGTTGGCCATGCCGCCGTGGCGGTCGAGGTGATCGGGCGTGGTGTTGAGCAGGATCGCCACCTCGGGCCGGAGATTGAAGGTGAGATCGATCTGGTAGGACGACATCTCGATGACGTAGACGCCGCCTGCCGGCAGCGGCTCGAGGTCGAGGATCGGCGCGCCGATATTGCCGCAGGCGACCGACGCGCCGCCGCAGGCCTTGACCAGATGGGCGAGCAGCGCGGTTGTGGTCGACTTGCCGTTGGTGCCCGTGATGACCGCCACGCTGTGGCGCGGCAGGCTGGGTTCTGCCTGGGCGAACAGGTCGATGTCGCCGATGATCGGCAGGCCGGCCGCCAGGGCCAAGGCGACGATCGGGTGCGGCTCCGGATGGGTCAGGGGCACGCCCGGGCTCAGAACCAGCGCCGCCTGGCGGCTCCAGTCCAGCTCGGCCGAAGGCACCAGCGCCACGCCGGCCGCCGCGGCCAGATCGCGGCTCTTCGGGTTGTCGTCCCACGCCGTCACGACCGCGCCGCCCGCCGCCAGCGCCCGCGCCGAGGCGATGCCGCTGCGCGCGAGGCCGAAAACGGCCACGGCCCGGTCCTGATATGTGGTGACGGGGATCATCGTGCCGCTACCTCAGCTTCAGGGTCGAGAGGCCGATGAGCGCGAGCACCAGCGAGATGATCCAGAACCGCACCACGATGGTGGATTCAGCCCAGCCCTTCTGCTCGAAGTGATGGTGCAGCGGGGCCATGCGGAACACCCGTTTGCCGGTTGTCTTGAACGAGATCACCTGGACGATCACCGAGACCGTCTCCAGCACGAACAGGCCGCCGACGATGACCAGCACCAGCTCGTGCTTGATGATCACCGCGACCGCGCCCAAGGCGCCGCCCAGCGCTAGGCTGCCGGTGTCGCCCATGAACACCATGGCGGGCGGTGCGTTGAACCACAGGAACCCCAGGCAGGCGCCGATCAGCGCGGCGAGGAACACCGCCAGCTCGCTGGCGCCCGGCACGTAGTGGATCTGCAGGTAGTCGGCGAAGGTGACATAGCCGACGAGATAGGCGAGCAGCGCGAAGGTGGCGGCGGCGATAATCACAGGCATGGTGGCGAGCCCGTCGAGACCGTCGGTCAGGTTGACCGCGTTGGAGGCGCCGACCATCACCAGCATGGCGAACGGCACGAAGCCGTAGATGCTGAGATCGATCAGCACCTGCTTGGCGAACGGCACGGCGATCTCGTTGGCCAGGTTGGGTGTCGACAGCAAGCTGACCGAGACGCCGGCGATCCCGGCGATCGAAAACTGCAGCAGCAGCTTCATCTTGCCGGCGATGCCCTTGCTCGAGCGGCGGGTGACCTTCAGGTAGTCGTCGATGAAGCCGACACCGCCGAAACCCACGGTGACGAACAGGCAGATCCAGACATATTTGTTCGAAAGGTCCGCCCACATCAGCGTCCCCACCGCCATGCCGATCAGAATCAGGAACCCGCCCATGGTCGGCGTGCCCTGCTTGGTGACGATGTGGCTTTGCGGACCATCCTCGCGGATCGGCTGCCCCTTGCCCTGCTTGGAGCGCAGCCAGTTGATGATGCGCGGCCCGAAGATCAGGCAGATGAACAGCGCCGTCAGCACCGCGCCGCCGCTGCGGAAGGTGATGTAGCGGAACACGTTGAAGGCAGTGATCTCGCCGGCCAGGGGATACAGCAGATGATACAGCATGACTTTCCCCCTTCAGCCCATGGCCCGGCGCAGCGCCGGCTGGTCCTGGAGGGCCAGCAACGCGTCGACGACCTTTGAAAGCCCGATGGCGTTCGAGCCCTTGACCATGACGACATCGCCCGGAATCACGGTGTCGAGCACCTGGCGCACGGCGTCCTGCGCCGTGGCGCTGTTGACCGCCTGGATTGTGTTGCCCAGCGACGCGGCCATCTCCTGCATCAGCGGGCCTACGGCGACGACGATGTCGATCCCCGCGTCGCGCAGCGGCTGGCGCAGGCCTGCATGCAGCGCCGGACCCTGCTCGCCCAGTTCGCGCATGTCGCCGAGGACAGCGATCCGGCGGCCCCGGCGGCCTGGAACGCTCTGGCCAAGGCCCTTGATCGCGGCCAGCATGGCGACAGGGCTGGCGTTATAGCTCTCGTCGATAACCATCAGTTCGGCATCCCGGAAATCCACCCGGTGACGACGTCCGCGTCCGCGCGGCGGCTGCATCTCGGCCAGCGACAGGCCGGCAAGGCCCAGATCCCCATCGACCGCCGCGACGGTGGCCATTACAGCCAGGCTGTTGGACACCCAATGCTCGCCGGGAATGCCGATCTTGAAGGTGACGAGCGTACCCATGACGTCAGCGCTCACTGTGCTGCAATCTTCGCGCAGCCGCGCCTTGATCACCCGAACGTCGCAACCCTGCGCCGATCCGAACGAGATGACCCGGTCGACGCCGACGTCGCGGGCGCGGGCGGCGAGCCGTCCGAACTGGGCGTTGTCGCGATTGAGTACCACGGCGCCGCCGGGCTGCACGCCCTCGAAGATCTCGGCCTTGGCGTCGGCGATGGCCTCGAGCGACGGGAAAAACTCCATGTGCACTTCGGCGATGGTGGTGACCACGGCCACGTGGGGGCGGGCGATGCCGGTCAGAGCGCGCAGCTCGCCTGCATGGTTCATGCCCATCTCGAGCACAGCGTAACGCGACGCGGCGGGCGTGCGCGCCAGGGTCAGCGGCACGCCGATATGGTTGTTGAAGCTGCGCTCACTGGCATAGGTCGCGCCGCTGCGGGCGAGCGCCGTGGCGATGGCGGTCTTGGTGCCGGTCTTGCCGACGCTGCCGGTGACGCCGATCACCTTGCCTTCGATCCGGTCCCGGGACGCCGCGCCCAACGCGGTCAGGCCGGCGAGGCAATCGTCGACGGCAACGGCCGGCGCGCCTGGTGCGATGTCCACGCCCCGTTCGACAAGGGCGCCCGACGCACCGCGCTGCAGCGCGGCGGCGATGTATTTGTGGCCATCCTGGCTGTCACCCCGCAGGGCGACGAACAGGTCGCCCTGGTTGACCTCGCGGCTGTCGATGGCGATGCCGTGGACATCGAATGCGCCACTGGCCGTTCCACCGGTCGCGGCGGCGATCTGCGCGGCGGTCCACAACGGCTCAGCCACGGGCGCCTCCCGCGGCAAGCGCCGCGCGGGCGGCCTCCAGGTCGTCGAACGGCAGCACGGTCGCGCCGACGATCTGCCCCTGTTCATGGCCCTTGCCCGCGACCGCCAGCATGTCGCCCGGGCCGAGGGCGCGCACGGCCTCGGCGATGGCCTTCTGCCGGTCGGCGACCTCTCGCGCGCCGGGACACGCCGCGAGAATCTCGCGCCGGATCTGCGCCGCTTCCTCGCCACGGGGATTGTCGTCGGTGATGATCACGCTGTCGGCAAGACGCCGGGCAACCTCGCCCATCATCGGACGCTTGCCCTTGTCCCGGTCTCCGCCGCATCCGAACACCAGGTGCAGCCTGCCCTGGGTGTAGGGGCGCAGCGTCTCCAGCAGGGTTTCCAGCGCGTCCGGCGTATGGGCGTAATCCACATAAACCGCCGCACCCTCGGCCGTACGGCCGGCGAGATCGAGGCGGCCGGGCACCGGCTCAAGTTCTTCGAGCGACCGGATGGTTTGCGCCGGGTCGCCGCCGGTCGCGATCACCAGACCAGCCGCGACCAAAGCGTTCGAAGCCTGGAAATCACCGATCAGCGGGAGGGATATCTCGAAGCGTTGTCCGTCGAAGCCGACGACCAGCTCCTGGCCATGGGCGGTACGTTCGCGCGACACGACGCGCAGTTCGCCGCCGTCGCCGACCGTGAGGATGCCCAGGCCACGACCCCAGCAGATGTCGACCAGCTCGTCATAGACATGGGTCTCGGTGTTCAGCACGGCGACCGAGCCCGGCTGCAGCAGTTCGCCGAACAGGCGCAGCTTGGCGAAGAAGTAGTCGTCGTAGGTGGCGTGATAATCCAGGTGATCGCGGGTCAGGTTGGTGAACGCGGCGGCCTTCAGACGGACGCCGTCGAGGCGGTGCTGGGCGAGACCGTGGCTGGAGGCCTCCATGGCCAGGTGCTCGACCCCGGCGCGCTTCAGTTCGGCCAGCCGGGCATGGATTTCGATGGG
>CAMBYA010000151.1 GCA_945872035.1 Rhizobium sp. Q54 | reverse complement strand
CAGGGCGACATGTACAATCTGGGCCTCGCCACCGCCGATTTCGACGTGGCCGTGTTCCATCAGGTGCTGCACTTCGCCGAGGACCCGGCCGCGGCTGTACAGGAGGCCGCGCGCGTGCTGCGGCCCGACGGGCGATTGCTTATCGTCGATTTCGCGCCGCACACTCTGGAATTCCTGCGCACCGAGCACGCCCACCGGCGCCTCGGCTTCAGCGACGACGAAGTCGCCGGCATGTGCCGCGCTGCAGGCTTCAGCGATGTCTCGATCCGGCACCTCGTCGGCGGCGAACTCACCGTTACCATCTGGCTCGCCGGCAAGCCGGGTCACCGGACCGTGCCACTGCATATCGTAAGGGAAAGCTCATGAGTTCGAAGGAAAACCCATGAATTCCTTGGCCGCGACCATCGATCAGGCGACCGCGTTCTCGCTGTTGGACTGGGATCCGGGTCCGCTGAGCGTTTCGTTCGAGTTCTTCCCGCCCAACAGCGAGAAGATGGAGGAAACGCTGTGGGGCGCGATCAAGCGGCTGGAGCCTCTGGCGCCGGACTTCGTCTCGGTCACCTACGGGGCGGGCGGCTCGACCCGCGAGCGCACCCACAACACCGTCGCGCGCATCCTGAAGGAGACCTCGCTCACCCCGGCGGCGCATCTGACCTGCGTCGGCGCATCGCGCGGCGAGATCGATGACATCGCCCGCCGCTACTGGGACGAGGGCGTGCGCCACATCGTCGCCCTGCGCGGCGATCCGGCCGAAGGCGCCTCACACTACACGCCCCACGAGGGCGGCTACGCCTATGCGGCCGACCTGGTAGCGGGGCTGAGGCGGATCGGCGATTTCGACATCTCGGTGGCCGGTTATCCCGACGTGCATCCCGCCGCGCCCAGCCCCCAGTTCGACCTCGACTATCTGAAGAAGAAGGTCGACGCGGGCGCCAGCCGGGTGATCACCCAATATTTCTTCGACCCCGCCACCTTCCTGCGCTTCCGCGACAGGGCGCGGGCGGTCGGCATCAAGGCGCCGATCGTGCCCGGCATCATGCCCGTCACCAACTTCGCCCAGGTCAAGCGGTTCAGCGCCGGTTGCGGCGCCGTGGTGCCGGACTGGCTGGGCCGCCATTTCGAGGGGCTCGACCAGGATCCGGCCACAACGCGGCTGGTGGCGAGCGCCATCGTGGCGGAACAATGCCGCCAGCTCATCGCCGCCGGCGTCCACGAATTCCATTTCTACACGCTGAACCGCGCGGAACTGACGGCAGGCATCTGCCATCTGCTCGGCCGGCGTGCGAAGGAGGCCGCACAATGACCCGCCCAACCTTGACCCGCGAACAACGACTGAAGGCGCTCGAGCAGGCCGCGCGCGAGCGCATCCTGGTCATCGACGGCGCGTTCGGCACCATGATCCAGGGCTACAGCCTGGACGAGGCGGCCTACCGCGGCGAGCGGTTCAAGGACTGGCACAGGGATGTGAAGGGCAACAACGACCTGATCAACATCACCCAGCCGCACATCGTCGAGGCGATCCACAACGCCTACCTGGAAGCGGGCGCCGACATCATCGAGACCAATACGTTCAGTTCGACCACCATCGCCCAGGCCGACTACGGCATGGAGGCGATTGCCGCCGAGCTCAACCTGGAAGGTGCACGTGCGGCGCGCCGCGCCGCGGATGCCTGGACGGCGAAGACGCCCGACAAGCCGCGCTTCGTCGCCGGCGCCATCGGCCCGACCAACCGCACCGCCAGCTTGTCGCCCGACGTCAACCGGCCCGGCTTCCGCAACGTCAGCTTCGATGAGCTACGCCTTGCCTACAAGGAAGAGGTGAAGGCGCTGATCGATGGCGGCGTGGACATGATCCTGGTCGAGACCATCTTCGACACGCTCAACGCCAAGGCGGCGTTGTTCGCCGTCGACGAGGTGTTCGGCGAGATGGGCGTGACACTGCCGGTGATGATCTCCGGCACCATCACCGATGCGTCGGGCCGCACCCTGTCCGGCCAGACCACGGAAGCGTTCTGGTACTCGCTGCGCCACACCAAGCCGTTCAGCATCGGCCTCAACTGCGCGCTCGGCCCGGCCCAGATGCGGCAATACATCGCCGATTTGTCACGGGTCGCCGATACGCGGGTCAGCGCCTATCCCAACGCCGGCCTGCCAAACGAGATGGGCGAGTACGATGAGACGCCCGAAATGATGTGCGACCATCTGCGCGAATGGGCGCAGTCAGGCCTCTTGAACATCGTCGGCGGCTGTTGCGGCACCACGCCGCCGCACATCCGCGCCATCGCCCAGGCGGTGGCGGATGTGAAACCCAGGCCCATCCCGGAACTGGACCATCGCCTGCGCCTGTCGGGCCTCGAGCCGTTCAGCGCCGCCGTATGACCACCGCCAGTTTCATCAATATCGGCGAGCGCACCAACGTCACCGGTTCCGCCGCCTTCAAGAAGCTCATTCTCAACGGGGATTACGAGGGCGCACTGGTGGTCGCCCGGCAGCAGGTCGAGAACGGTGCCCAGATCATCGACATCAACATGGACGAGGGCATGCTCGACAGCGAGCAGGCCATGGTCACGTTCCTCAACCTGATCGCCGCCGAGCCGGACATTTCGCGGGTGCCGATCATGATCGACAGCTCCAAGTGGACGGTGATCGAGGCCGGCCTGAAATGCGTCCAGGGCAAGCCGATCGTCAACTCGATCAGCCTGAAGGAGGGCGAGGCGCCGTTCATCGAGTATGCGCGCAAGGTGCGCCGCTACGGCGCGGCCGTCGTCGTCATGGCGTTCGACGAGGAGGGCCAGGCCGACACCGCCGCCCGCAAGTTCGAGATCTGCAAGCGGTCCTACGACATCCTGGTGAACCAGGTCGGCTTCCCGGCCGAGGACATCATCTTCGACCCCAACATCTTCGCGGTGGCGACGGGCATCGAGGAGCACAACAATTTCTGCCTTGAGTTCTTCGAGGCGGCCAGGCTGATCCGCAAGCACCTTCCCTACGCCCATGTGTCCGGCGGTCTGTCGAACGTGTCGTTCTCGTTCCGCGGCAACGAGGCGGTGCGGCGCGCCATGCATTCCGTGTTTCTTTATCACGCCATTCCGGCGGGCATGGACATGGGCATCGTCAACGCCGGCCAGCTCGACGTCTATGACGCGATTCCCGCGGAACTGCGCGAGCGGGTCGAGGACGTGATCCTCAACCGGCGCGCCGACGCCACCGACCGGCTGCTGGAGATCGCCGAACAGTTCAAGGGCGCGGGCGGCAAGAAGACCGAGGTCGATCTGTCGTGGCGCGATGCGCCGGTCAACCAGCGGCTGACCCATTCGCTGGTCAACGGCATCAACGCCTGGATCGAGGAAGACACCGAGGCCGCCCGCATCCAGACCACGCGGCCGCTCGACGTGATCGAAGGCCCGCTGATGGATGGCATGAACGTGGTCGGCGACCTGTTCGGTGCCGGCAAGATGTTCCTGCCGCAGGTGGTGAAGTCGGCCCGGGTGATGAAGCAGGCCGTCGCCTATCTGCTGCCCTATATCGAGGCCGAGAAGGACGCCGTCGCCGGCGCCAAGGGCAAGGTGCTGCTGGCGACCGTGAAGGGCGACGTGCACGACATCGGCAAGAACATCGTCGGCGTCGTGCTCCAGTGCAACAATTTCGAGGTGCTGGACCTCGGTGTCATGGTGTCCAGCGCCAGGATCCTCGAGACAGCACGGGCCGAGAAGGTCGACATCATCGGCCTGTCGGGTCTGATCACGCCGTCGCTGGAGGAGATGGCCCATGTCGCCAAGGAGATGACGCGGCAGGGCTTCGTCATGCCGCTGCTGATCGGCGGCGCGACCACCTCGCGGGTCCACACCGCCGTCAAGATCGCGCCCAACTACAGCGGTCCGACCGTACATGTGCTCGATGCCTCGCGCGCCGTCGGTGTCGCGAGCAGCCTGATCAGCGACACCCTCAAGAGCGAGTTCGTCGCCGGGGTCGCGACCGAATACCAGGACATCCGCGACAAGCGGGCCGGGTCCAGCAAGGAGGACAGGCTGCTGCCGCTCGCCGAGGCGCGTGCCAACGCCTATCCGGCCGACTGGAAGGCGCACCGTCCGGAAAAGCCCACCTTCACCGGGCTGAAGGTGTTCGACGACTACGACCTGGCCGAGCTGACGCACTATATCGACTGGACGCCATTCTTTCGTACGTGGGAACTGGCGGGCAACTATCCGCGCATCCTGGAGGATCCGGTAGTCGGCGAGACCGCCACCCAGCTGTTCGCCGACGCCCAGGCCATGCTGCAGCGGATCGTCGGCGAGCGCTGGCTGACGGCGCGGGCGGTCATCGGTTTCTGGCCGGCGAACGCCGCGGGCGACGACGTGGAACTCTACGCCGACGAAAGCCGGAGCAAGGTCGTCAGCAGGGTGCATTTCCTGCGCCAGCAGGTCGCCAAGCGCGACGGCCGCGCCGACATGTGCCTGGCGGATTTCGTGGCGCCCAAGGGCAGCGGTGTGGCCGACTGGCTGGGCGGTTTCGCGGTCACCGCGGGGATCGGCATCGAACAGCACCTGAAGCAGTTCGAGGCGCAGCACGACGACTACAACTCGATCATGCTGAAGGCGCTGGCCGACCGCCTCGCGGAAGCCTTCGCCGAGCGGCTGCACCAGCGTGTCCGCAAGGAATTCTGGGGCTATGCGCCCGACGAGGACTTCGCCAACGAGGACCTGGTGAAGGAGCGCTACCGCGGCATCCGCCCGGCTCCCGGCTATCCGGCATGTCCCGACCATACCGAGAAGCCCGGTCTGTTCCGGCTGCTCGACGCGACGGCGAACGCCGGGATCACCTTGACGGAATCCATGGCCATGCTGCCGACGGCGGCGGTGTCGGGCTATTACCTGGCACATCCGGAAAGCCAGTATTTCGGCATCGGCAAGATTGGCCGCGACCAGGTCGAGGACTACGCCGCCAGAAAGGGAGAGCCCGTCCAGGTCACGGAACGCTGGCTCGCGCCGAATTTGGCATATGATCCGGATTGATCGCGCAACTCATCAGACTTCGGCTTGCGCCATCGCGAGCAGGATGTTCGGAACGTCTCGGAATGGGTTCACAACGGTCACGCCATTCCAGGTGAAGCCGTCCTGCATGTCTTCCGACAGGAGCACGCGGCATCTGACATTGGCCGCCACCGACAGGATGATGGCATCCCAGACCTGTATACGGTGATCCACGGCAAGGCTGAACGCGGCGGCCAGGACCGCCGGTGATGTCCCGGCGGTTTCATAGCTTTCCATCCACCAGGTTACCGCCTGCCTCGCCTCATCGGCAGGACGCCGGTCCTTGCGAACGAGCACGGCGAACAATTCGCCGAGAACCTGCGCCGGCAGCACGATGTTATGAGCCGGGATACTCTTTATGGCGTCGATGGCCCGTCGGCGGCGGTCCGCGCCATCGACGCCCTCCGCATAGGCGAGGATGCTTGTGTCGACGGCGATCTTCACGGGTCGTCGTGAAAGCCGCCGCGCTCATAAAGCTCGTCCCGCGTCCACTTTCCGATATTGCTGACGGGCTGGGCCTCTAGGCGTGCGAAGAGAGTCTCGCGCGCAAGTCTGCGCGCTTCGTCGGACGCCTGCGTTGGCACTATCCGGGCCACCGGCCTGCCGTGCGAGGTGACGACGTAGCTATCGCCCTCTCGCACATCGCGCAGGACCTGTGAGAAGTTGCGGTTGGCATCCGCAGCCGAAATGGTCTTTTCCATAGTCGCCGCATAATAGTGATATTGCCTACATTTAACATACGCCAGCGAGCTTCGATTGTGAAGCGTCTGGACGGACCGTATGCTTATCCGGGCGCGGCAGCGACGCAACCAACGCCCCTGCACAAGAAATCCACTATTCGCACCTTCTGTACGCTCACGCACAGCAGTTAAGAACTGCTGTCAGATATTGCTTGTTTTTGCAAGGATTGCCGGTTACCAAATTGTGGCGGCAGGAATTTTTCCGAGTAGTGGTGTACATGCACTCGTGACTTTCCGGATGCCGATGGGAGCTGATGAGAGTTTGCTGAGGACTGTCGATGGCTACTGGTATCGTGAAGTGGTTCAACAAGACCAAGGGTTACGGCTTTATCGCACCGGATTCGGGCGGCAAGGACGTGTTCGTTCATATCACGGCGGTCGAGAAGTCGGGGCTGGGGGATTTGCAGGAAGGCCAGAAGGTTGGCTTTGAGCTTGTCCCC
>CAMBYA010000150.1 GCA_945872035.1 Rhizobium sp. Q54 | reverse complement strand
CCTTCCTGGTGATGGGCGGCATGTCGTTCGTGTTCGCCAAGTGGATGAAGCGCCACAAGGCGATGTCGGAGCACTGGACCGCCGAAGGCGGCGCGTCCCACGGCCACGACCACCATCACCACTAGGTTCGCCTAGGCGAATCTCGGGTCCTGCTCCGTATGGATCCATGACCGCATGGCGCCGACCAGCGCCAGGCAGGTGAGTTGTTCCGTCGCATAGGCGCCGGTGTCGATGCCGATTCGACTCGGCCGGTCCGAGGACGGAAATTCCTCGGGCTTGAACGCCACGGAATGGCCGTGGACCACGACCTTGCCGTGATCCTTGGTCGACCGCAGGAATTCATCCCTGATCCACATCAGATCTTCCGGATCCTGCCGGCGCAGCGGCACGCCCGGTTTCACGCCGGCATGTACGAACACGTAGTCGCCCTCGGTGTGCTGCATTGCCAGCCCGCGCAGGAAAGCCAGATGGGCAGGCGGAAGCACGTCGGCCAGCGCGTCGCGCAACGCCTTGGCACGGTCCACGTCCCAGCCGTCGACCGGGATGCCGTAGCTTTCCATGGCCGCCTGGCCGCCGTTCTGGAACCAGACGCCGCCATCCGCCGGCTGGGCCAGGAAGCGCAGCATCAGATCTTCGTGGTTTCCCATCAGATAAACGGTCTCGAACCCGGGGGGCGGCGCCAGCAGCCGGTCGATGACACCTTTGCTGTCCGCACCCCGATCCACGTAGTCGCCCAGCGTGATCAGCACCTTGCGGAAGCCGTCATACCGGGCGGCATGGACCAGGATCTTCTCCAGAACCAGGTCAAGCAGGTCGGCCCGGCCATGGATATCGCCGATGGCATAGACGCAGGTTCGCTCCGGAACCTGGCAGAACTTGCGCCGCTTGCCGAACAGCCCGAACACTTCCGCGCCTATTTCGTCGGGGGCGCCGATACGGGCGCCGGCGCCTCGGGCTTGGCGGGCGGCGCGTCGATGACCGGCGTCGCCGGCACGGCCGGCGCGACAGGCGCAGGCGGCGGTGCCTCGAGGATCTTGACGATGCGCTGGTTGCCGATGCGCCGCGCGTGGTCCAGCGGCGTCATGCCGGTGTAGTCCGCCAGGTCGACCTCGGCGCCGACGCTGACCAGCAGCGCGACGATGTCTTCGGCCTTGGCGCGCACCGCCTTGATCAGCGCCGTCTCGCCTTGCTTGTCGGGCGCGTCGATATCGGCCTTGTAGTAGACCAGCAGCTGGGCGCTCGTGAGTTCGTTCTGGGTGGCGGCGCGCATCAGCGCGGTCTCGCCGGTCGAACGGTTCGACAGGTCCGGGTTCGCCTTGTACTCCAGCAGCGTCTTGACCAGGCTGGCATCGCCGATTTCGACCGCGACCATCAACGCCGGCGTGCTGTCGAACTCGCGGCCGTTCGGATTGCCGCCATTGACCAGGTAGGGAAGAATCTTGCTGTAGTCGCTCTTGCGGATGTTGCGGATGAACTCGGCATCCGGCGTCATCTGCGCCATTGCCGCGCCGGCCGACACGCACAGCACGGCGACCGTCACGATCAACCTGCCGCCGATGCGCCCCCAGTAACCCGTCATGCCCGTCATCCTTCCGTGTTGGCCCGCCAACCTATATATAGGGCGCAGGCCACGACCTGTGCCGACCCTAAACCAACCCGACCCGCTTTGGAACCCGGCCGCATGCGACTGCTGATCCCCATGGCCCTCTCCCTGCTGCTGCTGGGCGGCGCCGTTCCGCTGTCCGGCTGCGGCGACAGCGACTGCGCGCGCAAGGGCGACGCCGGCGTGCCCATCGGCGGCGCGTTCGAGTTGACCGACCAGGCCGGCAAGGCGGTCACCGACGAGACGCTGAAGGGCAAGTACCGCATCGTCTATTTCGGCTTCACCTACTGCCCCGACATCTGCCCCACCGAATTGCAGAACATCAGCGGCGCGCTCGACGCGATGGGGCCGGACGCGGCCAAATTCACGCCGGTGTTCATCACCATCGATCCCGAACGCGACACGCCGGACGCCATGGGCAAGTATCTCACCAGCTTCCACCCGTCCTTCATCGGCCTGACCGGCACCGCCGAGCAGGTGGCCAAGGCAGCCGGCGCCTACCGGATCTTCTATTCCAAGGAAGTGCCGCCCGACGCGCCGGACGCCTACACCATGAACCATTCCGGCTACGTCTACCTGATGGACTGCCAGGGCCGGTATATCCGCCACTTCGATGCGGGCACCTCGGGCGCCGACATCGCCAGGGCGCTGAAGGACCTGCTGGACCCGGACCGGACATGAGCGGAACACCGCCCTTCTGGAAGACCGTGCCGATGGCGGAGATGAGCCGCGAGCAGTGGGAATCCCTGTGCGACGGCTGCGCCCGCTGCTGCCTGCACAAGCTGGAGGACGAGGACACCGGCGAGATCGCCCAGACCAATGTCTGCTGCCGCCTGCTCGACATGGAGGCCTGCAGCTGTACGAAATACGCCGAGCGCAAGCGCCTGGTGCCCGACTGCCAGATCCTGACGCCCGAAAACGTCTCCATGCTCACCTGGATGCCGAGGAGCTGCGCCTACCGCCGGCTCGCCGAAGGCAAGGACCTGGAGTGGTGGCACCCGCTGGTGTCGGGCGATCCCGACAGCGTGCACAAGGCCGGCATCTCGGTGCGGGGCAAAGCGGTCTCCGAGCGCGACGCCGACGACCTGTTCATGCATCTGGTCGACTGGGAGCTGTAGGGCTCCGCTCCGCGCCGCGCCGCGCCGCGCCGCGCCGCGCAATCTGTGCTTTTGCCCCGTTCAATGAGCAAGTGCCATTGGCGTTAACGGGGAAAGGCTGGAGACCAACGGTCTCGTCACTCTTCCTTACGGCAACATCGCCTCCCCACAGACTGGACATTTTTCCAGCACTTTCAGATCGTACCCTTGGACGTAGGGAGCAATTCGGTTGTCATAAATGGGCGTCTTACAGTTTCGGCACTAAATAGTGAAAAGCGGGATGAATATGAAGGGAACGGGAATTATTGTAAAAAGTGTTCGAAAAGCAATATATTCTGCAAACATAATGACTACGAGAAAAGCACCTAATCTCACCGACACACGCGCAACCTTGAGCGAGGGAATCATTATTTGCCGCTCGGTAGAATTTGAAATGAGCCACCCCGGAGAGTCACATTAGCGCTAATACTCGTCCCACCTCTCGCGCACCTTGCTCCGCTGACTCCATTGAAACGAGGATTAACGCCGGAATTATCAATGAGTGTGCCAGTGACGCCCGCCCGGTACGCCCCAAAATCCCCACTCAAGTTCCCACCGATAACCGCGAACATCAGGGACATTGATAGCCGCCACCTACAAGTCTATAGGTCCCCGCCGTCATACTTCCTCCCATTGATGGCAACGAGCAATACTCATCCTTAGCCCGATCGATTATCGTCTTAACGAACGTAAACTTTGCTGATTTCTGCTGCGTCTTATATTGGTCATCCACAGAGGCCACGCAGGATTCCGGTGACCGTGCAGTTAATTGGCGACCGCCGCGAAATCGATGATAGTGGCGCATTGTCCCGAACCTCTAGTCGAACTCGTCGCGGACCTGAAACGGCGTCGAGAACCGGCCACCGACCTCTTCCTTGAAAAACTCGAAATAGGCACGGCACGTCCCGAGCAATTTTGTCAGATCGTCTTTGGTTTTTACATACGGCGTGCAACCCGGCCGCAGCGACGGACTGTGGAAGCTGAAGGTCAGCACCCGCGTGCCGTCGGCCAGCAGCTTGCGTGTCAGCCGCTTCAGGTCGGCCAGCGAATGGCCCTCCGGCGACAGCCGGATGCGCTCGAGCAGGCCCAGCCGCGAGAACGCGGCCTTCAACCGCGCCCGCTCCAGCGGCGGCGAGGCGACCAGGCCATGCAGCGGGTTGCCGATCGGCGCCAGCATGCCGCAATACCCGGCCGTCGACGGCAGCTCCAGCAGCCGGCGGCCCGGCCCGAAGCGGAATGGGTCGGCCGAATAGCGCGTGTGGTCAGGACCGCCGTCACGGCGGCCGTCGAAGCTGGGGCAGATGCTGAGGTCGATCTCGAAGCCCAGCCCGGCGATGATGCCGGGCGTGGCCGGGCCGATGCCGTAACGCCCCGCCTTGTGAATCAGCGGCCGCACGCCGAAGCTGTCGGTGACCCGCGCGACGAGCGCTTCCAGCTTGGCCCGCTCCAGCAAAGGCGGCAGGTTGCCCTGGTAGGAATTGCGGCGGCTGAGCGGCTCGTCGAAAGGCGGCGTCACCCAGCTATGGAGCTGGGCGGCGAGGACCGCCCTGCCGCCGGCGATCCAGCCGCGCAGCGCCGCCGCCCGGTCAGGATGGTCGGCCACCGGATAGTCGACGGCATAGACCGGCACGATGCCGAATTGCTCGAACAGATCCTGCGCCCGGCCCAGATCGTCGATCGCGTCTATCGAATGGCCCGCCCGGCCGAACGGGCCGGCCCAGTCGAACTCCTCCTCGGTGTCGATGACGACCATCAGCGCGGGCGCCGCCGAGGCCGGCAGGCTGAGTGCGCGTCGATCGAATTCGGTCATCGGCTCGTCCGGAAGCCACGGGGACTTCCGCACTGTCGGTTATCGGCGGGAGGCGCGCAACAGGCTCAGTTGGCCTCGCCGGTCTTCACCTTGTCGGCGCGCACCATCAGGTCGCGCCAGATCCTGGCCGGCATGCCGCCGCCGGCCACATGGTTCATCGGCGAGTTGTCGTCGTTGCCGAGCCAGACGCCGCCGACGTATTGGTCAGTGTAGCCGACGAACCAGGCGTTGCGCCATTCCTGGCTGGTGCCGGTCTTGCCGGCGGCGACGTGGTTGGGCAGACGGGCGCCCGTGCCGGTGCCATAGGACACCACGGCGCGCATCAGTTCGTCGAGCTGGTCGACCTGCTGCTGAGCGACGACCCGCTCGCGGGTCTCCTTCCGCCTGAACACCTTGTCGCCATCGGCGTCGCGTACCTCGAGAATCGCGTAGGGACGCGCCTCGTAGCCGCCATTGGCGATGGCGGCATAGGCGCCGGTCAGTTCGATCAGCCGAACCTCGGTAACACCGAGCGAGACGCTGGGCAGGGTGCTGAGCGGCGTTGTGATGCCGAGCCGGCGCGCCGCCTCGACCACGGTCGACTGGTCGGCGGCATTGGCCAGTTTCACCGCCACCGTGTTGATGGAATCGGCGAAGGCGGTGCGCAGCGTGACCGGGCCGCGAAATTCCTCGTTGTAGTTCTGCGGCTGCCAGCCATCGAGAATGACCGGGGAATCGCGCATCACCGAATTCGGATCGTAACCCGCCTCGAAGCCGGCCAGGTAGACGAACAGCTTGAATGCCGAGCCCGGCTGGCGCAGCGCCCGCAACGCGCGGTTGAACTCGCTCTGCTGGTAGTCGCGGCCGCCGACCATGGCGCGCACCTCGCCCGCCGGAGTCATCACCACGATGGCGCCCTGGCTGACGTTGCCGTCGGCGCCGCCCTTCTCCAGCGCGGCGGTCAGCGCCTGCTGCGCCGAGAATTGCAGCCCGGGCTCGAAGGTGGTGCGCACCGAAAGGTCGCTGGTCGGCTCGCCCACATATTGCGGCAGTTCGGACATGATCCAGTCGGTGAAGTAGCGTGCGCTGTCGCCAGCCGAGCGCGACGCGATCTTGGGCATGGCGGCGGCGCGGCGCTGGACTTCGGTCAGGAATTCGGCGTCGACCATGGCATCGAGCACCTGCCGGGTGCGCGCGGCGGCGGCCTTCGGGTCGGTGAGCGGCGAGTATCTGGAGGGCGCCTTGAGCAGGCCGGCCAGCATGGCGGCCTCGGACAGGGTCACGTCCTGCACCTCCTTGGCGAAATAGCGCCGCGAGGCGGCCTCGACACCATAGGCGCCGGCGCCGAAATACACCCGGTTGAGATACTGCTCGAGAATCTGCTCCTTACTGAGCCGGCGCTCGAGCGCGTAGGCGAGCATGGCTTCCTGGATCTTGCGCTTGGCGGTCTTGTCCGGCGTCAGGAACATGTTCTTGGCAAGCTGCTGGGTCAGCGTCGAGCCGCCCTGCTTGACGTCGCCGCTGCGCAGATTGACCACCACGGCGCGCACCACGCCCCAGAAGTCCACGCCTTCGTGGGTGTAGAAGCGCCGGTCCTCGATGGCGAGCACCGCCTTCACCAGGTTGACCGGGATGCGCTTGTACGGCACCCACTCGCCGCCAACGCCGCCATAGGCCGCGATCTGTGCGCC
>CAMBYA010000149.1 GCA_945872035.1 Rhizobium sp. Q54 | reverse complement strand
GGTGATGGGCGGCTGGGTGGCCGACAACCAGCATGTGGACGAGCCGCCGGGCGTTATCCGCGCCTATGACGCCATGACCGGCGCCTTCTCGTGGGCATTCGATCCGGGACGGCCCGAATATCACGGCGAGCCGCTACCGGGGGAAACCTACACGCTGGGTACGCCGAACTCGTGGGCACCGATGAGCGTCGATGAGGCGCTCGGGCTGGTCTACGCACCCATGGGCAACGCCACGCCGGATTATTGGGGCGCACACCGAACGCCCGAATCCGAGAAGTTCACCAGCGCGGTGCTGGCGCTCGATGCGGAGACCGGCGCGCTGCGCTGGCTCTATCGCACGGTCCATCACGACGTCTGGGACTACGACGTTCCCGCGCAGCCCACCCTGGTCGACCTTCAGATCGGCGGCCAGCCGGTTCCGGCGCTGATCCAGCCGACCAAGCGCGGCCAGGTTTTCGTACTCGACCGGCGGACTGGCCGGACGCTGAAGCCCGTCGTGGAGCGCAAGGTGCCGCAGGGCCCGGCGCCGGGCGACTGGCTGTCTCCGACCCAGCCGTTCTCCACCGGCATGCCCGATTTCACCGGTCCGGAACTGACCGAGAAGAGCATGTGGGGCCTGACGCCGTTCGACCAGCTCTGGTGCCGCATCAAGTTCAGGCAGGCACGCTATGAGGGTCCGATGACGCCGCCGGGCATAAACCCGTCGATCACCCATCCGGGCTATCTGGGCGGCATTGACTGGGGCGGGGTTTCGGTCGATCCGGTGCGCCAGATCATGATCGTCAACTGGAGCCGGATGCCAAACTACACCCAGCTCATCCCTCGCGCCGAAGCAGACCGTAGGGGTCTGAAGCCGGGTCCCGAAGGCTACATGCCCGGCCAGCCCCAGGCACAGGCGGGCACGCCCTTCGCCGCCGCTACCGGGGCGTTCCTGTCGCCTCTGGGCGTGCCGTGCATCAACCCGCCCTATGCCACGCTGACGGCGGTGAACCTGGGCACCGGCAAGGTGATCTGGTCCGAACCGTTCGGCGACGCCCGGGACAACGGCCCGTGGGGCATTCCGTCCATGCTGCCGCTGACCATGGGCGTGCCGGCCATCGGCGGCTCGGTCAGCACACGCGGAGGCCTTGTGTTCATCGGCGCCAGCATGGAAATGACATTGCGCGCGGTGGACCAGAAGACTGGCGATCTGTTGTGGAAGACACGGCTTCCCGCCGGTGGACACGCCACACCGATGACCTACATCTCTCCGGCAAGCGGCCGCCAGTTCGTCGTGATCGCCGCCGGCGGCCATACCGCGCTGGCCAGTCCGTTCGGTGACTACATCATCGCCTACGCGCTGCCTAGGAAGTAGGACTTGGCAATCGGTGGCCAGGGGTCGCCGTGGATTCGATCTCGTGAAATCGCGCCCCCCGGGAACCGCGGGTGAGCGCCGTCAGCATCATCGCGTAGAGTTCTTCCAGGCTGGTTCCAGGAACAAGTTTGCCTGCCATATGCAGGACGATGACGCCGTGAATGCCTGCCCAGAAAAGCTGTGACAGCTTCTTCGGATCTCCCTCGAGGATGCCTTCCCGAACCAGGATCTCGGTCGGCTGCGCCATGAATCGCCGGCAGCGCTCGACCTGCTCGACCACTTCCGGATAGGCAAGCTCATCCGGCTGGGACAGCTCGAACATGATCTTGTAGGCATCCGGCTCCAAGACGGCGAAGCCCAGATAGGCACGGGCGAGACCCTCCGCCCGCTGGCGGTCGTCGGGGACACTCGCCGCTGCAACCTCGCACGCGTCGGCAAGGCGTTCGAAGGCCGAGGCCCTCACGGCCGCGAAGATTGCTTCCTTGTCCTTGAAATAGCTATAGGGCGTCATCGGACTGCAGCCGATCTCCGCCGCCAGGGCGCGTATCGTGACGCCCTCATAGCCGAGGGCGGCGAAGCGCCGTGTCGCCACGGCACAGAGCTCGTCCCGAAATGCCTGAACCTCCTCGGCCGTCCTCGCCCTTGGCATGCCTTCCGCTCCGGTCGATATCGCGGTGAGTATTTGAGGTTCGCGCTTCGCTACAGGACGCGCAAGAGCCCATCCCCGCGATGGGGAATTGGCTCGCGCACGCTAGCAGGAACCGCGCGGTGGTCTATCCCGGATGTCTTGCGTCAGGCAAGGCTTTCCGCCCGGATCAGGCAACCACGGAAGCCGGGATCCAGCTGCCGTGGAAGCCGCTGGGGATCCGTGGCAGTTCCACCGTCGCCACCGGCGTATTGTCCATCGACGCCGCGTCCATGATCACCAGCCGGCTGGTATCCGTATCCGCGTCGTGGACGTAGGTCATCAGGTAACCGTCATCCTCGCTTTTGGGATCGGCCGAGGGAGCGAAGACCGGCTCGCCGCCCTGGCGGCCGACGCCGAAGTCGATGTCGGAATAGGTGCCGGCCTCCCGGTCGTACTTGCGGATGCCACCGGAGGTCTTTCCGGAATCGCCGGCCAGCCCTCCCTGTCCCATCCGCATCACGTATCCGTAACGATGCTTGAGGCCGACGACGCTGTCGGCGACGCGAGGGAACTCCGCCGGGCGGTCGTCCACCTGTTCCTCGTGGATGGTTCCCTTCCTGGTGTCGATCGTCCAGCGCCACAGCATGGGATTGGGAAAGTCCATGGCCGAGGTGCGCCAGATATAGTCGAAGCGGGCGACGTCGATCACGATCTTGTCGCCGTCCTCGTAGGCGTTCATCGGGTGGAAGACGTAGCATGGGTTGATGTCGTACCACACGACGTCGGCGTCGGTGCCATTGCGCGGCATGACGCCGATGCGGGCGGGATAGTTGTCGTCCCACCGGATCGGGAGTTCGCCTTTCATCGCCGCCTCGAGGCTGAAGACGGCCGGCAGGTCCATGAAGATGACGTGGTTCCGGGTGATGTTGAAGTCGTGCATCATCGTCGGGCCGCCGACGGTGATGTTTTCGGTCTGCACCAGCTTGCCGTCGGCCGAGACGCGCAGATAGCGCAGGAAGGGCGGGAACGCCGAGTAGCCGAAGGCCAGCAGTTCGCCGGTGACTGGACAGATCTTCGGGTGTGCCGTGAACGAGCCCTTGAGGACTCCATTGAAGTCAGTCGGCCCGACCGTGTTCAGGTCGCCATCCAGTTCGTAGGGAAAGTGGCCTTCCTCGAGCGCCAGTATCTTGCCCGCGTGTCCGATGACGTGGGTGTTGGCCTTTGACGCCGTCATGTCCATCGCCACGGCCGGATCGAAGATGTTGAGGGCCGGGTTCCGGATGAACGGTGTCTGCACATAGCGGTTGCGGTACCACTGCGCCTTGCCGTCGCGCAACCGGACCCCGTGCAGCATGCCGTCGCCCAGGAACGGATGATCGCTCTTGCCCGTGAACGGATTGGCGCCGGCGCGCACATATCGGCCATCGAGTTCGGCGGGAATGGTTCCCGTCACCTTCAGGTCGGTGAGGGTCTGTTCGCTGGTAACCGGTCGTCCATTGCCCAGCAGATGGGCGGGCGTGGTGTTTTCAAGAACGGCTGACATGTCGTATGCTCCCCGGGTTGTTGTGGGAGCCATTGTCGACGAGTCTCGCCCGCAACTCAACAATGTTGTTTACAACGTAAAATATGGGATCGGGAGCAGTATTCGAGAGACGAGCCGGGAATTTTTCAATCCCTGGAAACCTGTCAGTCGAGGGTCCGTCCCATCCGTCCAGCCAGGTCCTGGATGAACTGCCAGGCGACGCGGCCCGAACGGGCGCCGCGGGTGACCGACCATTCCAGCGCGTCGGCGCGGATCTGCTCGTCATCGCCCGCCAGGCCGTAGCGGTCGAGGTAGCCGGCGATCATGGCCAGGTAGTCGTCCTGGCTGCAGGTATGGAAGCCGAGCCAAAGGCCGAACCGGTCGGACAGCGAGATCTTCTCCTCGACGGCTTCGGCCGGGTTGATGGCGGTCGAGCGCTCGTTCTCGATCATGTCGCGGGGCATCAGGTGGCGGCGGTTCGACGTGGCGTAGAAAATCACGTTCTCGGGCCTTCCTTCCAGGCCGCCTTCCAGCACCGCCTTCAGCGACTTGTAGGTGGTGTCGTCATGGTCGAACGACAGGTCGTCGCAGTACAGCACCGACCGCCGCCGCTGGCCGCGCAGGCCGTGCAGCAGCCGGGGCAGGGTGGGGATGTCCTCGCGGTTGATCTCGACGAGGGCGAGGGCGCCGGGACGCTCGCTGTTGATCTCGGCGTGGACAGCCTTGACCAGCGAGCTCTTGCCCATGCCGCGCGCGCCCCACAGCAGGGCGTTGTTGGCGGGGAAGCCGCCGGCGAAGCGCCTGGTGTTGTCCAGCAGGATGTCGCGCACCCGGTCGATGCCGCGCAGCAGGTCGAAATCCACCCGGTTCACGACGGGCACGGGGGTGAGCCGGTCCGGATCGGCGTGCCAGATGAATGCGTCGGCACCGTCCAGCGACAGCGCGGCGACAGGCGGCGGCGACTGGCGTTCGAGCGCATCGGCAATGCGCCTTAGCGCGGCAAGAATCTCGCTGGCATCGCTTGTTTCGGTCACGGTCGCTCCCTACATGGGCGAGGTCTGGTGGGTCCCTGGGCGGCGGGACGTTAGCATGCAGGCCGCCTCACGGCCAATGACCCGCGCCGCGCCTCACCGGACGACAGGTTTGCAATTATCCCTTGCGTGGGTATAGTCCGGCCACACCGCCAGCAGGAGCATGGAATGTCGCAGCTCGAACCGTTCTTTTTCATCATTCTGATGTTCGCGGTGTTCTATTTCATCGTGTTCCGGCCGCAGCAGAAGCGGATGAAGGAGCACAAGGCGCGGCTCGCCGCCATGCGCCGCGGTGATACGGTCGTCACCGCCGGTGGCGTCATCGGCAAGGTCGTGAAGGTCGAGAGCGGCGAGGAGGTGGTCATCGAGATCGCCCCCAACACCCAGGTCCGCATCGTCACCTCCACCATCGCCGACGTGCGCTCCAAGGGCGAACCGGTCAAGGAGGCGGCGAAGGAGCCGCTGGCTTCCAAGAAGCCGGCCAACGACGCCGAGTAGCATGCGGCTCGAGGAACAGGCGCAGGGTGGCCGGTTCCTGATCCAGGGCTATGGCGACGGCGGCTTTCGCATCGCCGGCAGGCGCTACCAGGGTTCGGTTCTGGTCCTGCCAGGCGGCGTCGTTCCATGGACGGCCGGCGGTCTATCCGACATCAGCTATGAGAGCTTTCAGCCGGCTATCGATGCCGCCGGGGACATCGACGTGCTTCTGCTGGGCAGCGGCCCGAGCATCGCGCCCGTCGACCGCGCACTGCTCCGGCGTCTCCGGGACGACCATGGTATCGCCATCGACGTCATGGACACGGGCGCCGCATGCCGCACCTTCAATGTGCTGCTGACCGACGGCCGTCAGGTCGCCGCCGCACTGATCCCGGTAGTGTAAACCCCGACCTCGAAGACACAAAAAAAGGGCGCCCGAAGGCGCCCTTTCGGTAACGGCTGGCGTTTCGCTCAGAAGTCGAAGCCGCCATGCATCTGGCCCACCATGGCATAGAGCATGGGGATCGAGAGCAGGGTGTTGATGCGCGAGAACATCTTGGCGCGGGCGGCGGCCTTCGGCTTGGCGGCCGCGTCGGCCTGAACCAGGCCCAGCGCGATCTTCTGGCTCGGCCAGATGATGAACCAGACGTTGAACCACATGATCATGGCGAACCACATGCCATAGCCAATGCCGTGCCGCAGCAGCAGGGCGTCGATCAGGTAATCGCTGAACAGCGCGAGCAGCAGGCCGGTGATCAGGGTAGCCATGGCGCCCCAGCGGAACCAGAACAGTGCCTCGGGCGCGATGTGCTTGGAAACGCCCGGCTTCAGTTCGTCGGGGATTTTGGGCATGGTCGGGATCTGCACGAAATTGAAGTACCAGAGCAGGCCGATCCACATGATGCCGCTGATCACGTGCAGCCAGCGATCGAGAAATTCGACATACATCGGCACATCGACCACGGGCCCCATGGACAGGGAGCCAGTGATGGTGTGCTGACCGACGAAAACCATGATGATCGTCAGGATGATGCCGCAGACGATAGTGATCGGTAGCGAGTCGGTTATTTTTGACATGTTGTCTCTCCCCATTTTGGCGCTAGATCAGAGGCCCTGAGCGACTATTGCCTCTTCGTTGCGGGATGATAACACAAGATGATGGGGGAACAAGGCGCATGACCCCTAATGAGGCCCTTCGCGGCCGCGCGAATCA
>CAMBYA010000148.1 GCA_945872035.1 Rhizobium sp. Q54 | reverse complement strand
GAGCAGGGTCGACGCCAGCAGTACCGCGCCGAACATGAAGCGCCCCGTCGACATCCAGGCGACCAGCGGGTAACCGCCGACAGCGCACTGATGCCGACGAAGACGTAAGTCAGGGTGGCGACAAGAGCATGACGCCACCCTAATCGGG
This sequence comes from Rhizobium sp. Q54, assembly GCA_945872035.1. Classification (GTDB taxonomy): domain Bacteria; phylum Pseudomonadota; class Alphaproteobacteria; order SMXS01; family SMXS01; genus RI-34. Next base: position 6,091 of record CAMBYA010000148.1, on the reverse strand, counting down.
CAATGGCGCGAGGTGTTGAGGCGCCAAATGATCGACGATTATTTGCAGGGCACTTGCTCATAATTTAATCACATAGAAGTATCCACGTAGCCTGTCCGGGCATTTATTGGCCCATGCCATGCGAAAACGTGCGTCAAGCAAATAGACTCCCAGTTGACTCCCACCGGCAACCTCTGTGAACCTTTCCGTACAGGAGCCGGGGCGGGGCCAGCCGCTTGACTGTCCGAAACAGAGGGCCGTGTCATGAGCGAGATCAAGGGCACACAGGGCGTTTCCTACAATACGGTCGACGGCGAGTATTTCGAAAAGCGCGGCCTGCGGCGATATGCCGGCGTGTTCTCGCTGTGGGCGCTGGGCGTCGGCGCCGTTATCTCGGGCGATTTCTCGGGGTGGAACTTCGGCCTGGGATTCGGCTGGGGTTCAATGTTCGTCGCCACGATCATCATCGCCATCATGTATCTCGGCCTGACCTATTCCATCGCCGAGATGTCGCCCGCCCTGCCGCACACCGGCGGCGCCTACTCGTTCGCCCGATCGGCGATGGGACCGTGGGGCGGCTTCGTCACCGGAATCGCCGAAAACATCGAATACATCCTGACGCCTGCAGTGATTGTGTTCTTCATCGGCACCTATGTGGAGGCGATCCTGGGGACGCCGCCGATGTACCAGCCGTTCTATTGGTTGGCCGGTTACCTCATATTCCTCGGCCTCAACCTGTTCGGCGTCGAACTGTCGTTCAGGGTGACCGTGTTCGTGACGCTGGTGGCGCTCGCGGTGCTGGCGATCTTCTTCATCAGCGCCATCCCGCACGTGGATTTCAACCGCTGGGCCATGAACATCGGCGTCGGTCCCGATGGCGCGCTGGTCGAGCTGCCGGAAGGCGGCGGGCCCTGGTTCCCCGACGGCTTCCACGGCATCCTGGGCGCGCTGCCCTTCGCGGTCTGGCTTTTCCTCGCCATCGAGCAGTTGCCGCTCGCCTCCGAGGAATCGGTGGACCCGCGCCGTGACATGCCGAAGGGCATCCGGCTCGGCATCTTCACCCTGATCCTGACCGGCTTCGGCGTGCTGTTCTTCAACGCCTCTATCGGTCCGGGCTCATGGGGCCTGAAGACCTCGGGCGAGCCGCTGCTCGAAGGCTTCCGGACAATGTACGGCACCAGCGTCGCCAACCTGCTGGCGCTTGCCGCCATCCTGGGCCTGATCGCGAGCTTCCACGCCATCATGTACGCCTACGGACGCCAGATCTATTCGCTGTCGCGCGCCGGCTACCTTCCCAAGGGCCTGTCGATCACCCACGGCAAGCACAAGACGCCCCATGCGGCATTGCTCGCCGGCAGCGTGGCGGGGCTGGCGGTAATGCTGATCATCTGGTTCCTCTATCCCGAGGACAGCGGCACGCTGATCGGCGCCACCCTCCTTAACATGGCGGTGTTCGGCGCCATGCTGTCCTACATCTACCAGGCGATGTCGTTCATCCTGCTGCGCATCAACATGCCGCATATCGAACGGCCCTATCGCAGCCCGTTCGGCATCCCCGGCGCGGCCGCGACCATGATCATCGGCCTAGTTACCATCTACTTCCAGGTCACCGACCCGGCATTCCGGACGCCGGTGATCGCCACCGCCTGCTATTACGCGATCATGATCCTCTATTTCGCGGTGTTCGGGCGGCACCGGCTGGTGCTGTCGCCCGAGGAGGAATTCGCCATGACCAAGGGTGCGTCGAGCAGAAGCGACTGATAGGCTTTGCGTCGCGGTGCGCGGACACCGCGTGGCTGTAACCGGGACGAGACGCGGACCTCATGGATCCAAGACAGGTAACGACCGCCGACGACGCCAGGGCAATCGTCGAGCAGCGGGGGCTGGACTACGTCAAGGTCGGCGTGTTCGACGTGGACGGCGTCATGCGCGGCAAATACATGTCCAGGGACAAGTTCTTCTCCGCCCTCGAGCATGATTTCGGCTTCTGCGACGTGGTGCTGGGCTGGGACTCGAACGACCAGCTCTACGACAACGTCAAGGTGACGGGCTGGCACACCGCCTATCCGGACGCCATGGTCCGCATCGTCCCGAGTTCGTGCCGCAACGTGCCGCTGGAAGGCGACATGCTGCTGTTCCTGGGCGAGTTCGCGGGCGAGGGCGAAGGCGTCTGCCCGCGCGGCGTGCTGCGCAACGTGCTGGGCCGCGCCAACAGGCTGGGCTTCGGCGTGCGCGCCGCCGCCGAGTTCGAGTTCTTCGTGTTCGACGAGACGCCCCATTCGGTGCGCGAGAAGCACTATCGCGGCCTCAAGAACATCACGCCCGGCTATTTCGGCTATTCCATGCTGCGCAGCTCGGTCCACGCCGACTTCTACAAGGAGCTGCTGGACATGTGCACGGCCATGGACATGCCGCTCGAGGGCATGCACACGGAAACCGGGCCCGGCGTGCTGGAAGTGGCCATCAACCACGACGTGGCGCTCGCCGCCGCCGACAAGGCCGCTCTGTTCAAGACCTTCACCAAGATCCTGGCGCAGAAGCGCGGCTGGATGGCGACCTTCATGGCCAAGTGGTCGCCCGACTGGCCCGGCCAGAGCGGCCACCTGCACATGTCGCTGACCGGCAAGGACGGCAAACCCGTGTTCCACGATCCGGTAAAGCCGCACGGCATGTCGGACGTGATGCGCTGGTTCGTCGGCGGGCAGCAGAAGCTGATGCCGGAACTGCTGGCCATGGTCGCATGCACAGTCAATTCCTATACGCGGCTGATCCCGGGTTTCTGGGCACCGACCCACGCAACCTGGGGCGTCGAGAACCGCACCTGCGCACTGCGCGTCATCGGCGGATCGGCCAAGGCGCAGCGGGTCGAGTACCGGATCGCCGCCGCCGATATCAATCCCTACATCGCGCTGGCCTGCGCCATCGGCTCGGGCCTGTGGGGCATCGAGAACAGGGTGGAGCCCGACGATCCCGTCACCGGCAACGCCTATGCCATGGACCACCCGGCGGCGCGCGGCCCGCCGCGCACCCTGTCGGAAGCGGCCGAGCGGCTGCACAAGTCGAAGGCGGCGCGCGAACTGTTCGGCGACGCCTTCGTCGAGCACTACGCCGCGACCCGCGACTGGGAGGAACGCGAGTTCCGCAAGGCGGTCACCGACTGGGAACTGGCCCGCTACTTCGAGATCATCTGATGGCCGCGACCCTGCACTGCGTGAGCCCGGTCGACGGGCGGATCTATGTCGAGCGGCCGCTGGCGGACGCGGCCGCCATCGAGGCGGCGCTGGACCGGGCCGTCGCCGGCCAGCGGGCATGGAACGCGACGCCACTGCCCGAACGGCAGGCCCTGCTGTCCAGGGCGGTCGACGCCTTCGTGGCGCACGGGCCGGAGATCGCCACCGAGCTGACCTGGATGATGGGCCGGCCCATCGCCTACACGCCCGGCGAGGTGCGCGGCTTCGAGGACCGGGCACGCACCATGATCGCGCTGGCGTCGGACGCGCTGGCGCCGCTCGATCCAGGGCCGAAGGAAGGCTTCAAGCGCTACGTCACCCACGAGCCGCTGGGCGTCGTCGCGGTGATCGCGCCATGGAACTATCCCTACTTGACGGCGGTGAACGCGGTGATCCCGGCGCTGGCCGCCGGCAACGCGGTAATCCTCAAGCACTCCCACCAGACGCCGCTCTGCGCCGAGCGCTTCGCACGGGCGTTCGAAGCGGCCGGCTTGCCCGGCGGCGTGTTCACCCACCTGCATATGAGCCATGCCGACACGGCGGCGCTGATCGCCGACGGGCGGATCGGCGGCGTCTGCTTCACCGGCTCGGTCGACGGCGGCCATGCGGTGCAGACGGCTTTGGCTGGCAAATTCGCCGCCGCCGGGCTGGAGCTGGGTGGCAAGGATCCGGCCTATGTGCGCGCCGATGCCAACCTGGCCCACGCCATCGAGAACCTGGTGGACGGCGCCATGTTCAATTCGGGCCAGAGCTGCTGCGGCATCGAGCGCATCTATGTCCATGACAGCCTGTTCGACGATTTCGTGTCGGGCGCGTTCGAGCTGACGCGGAAATACGTCCTGGGCGATCCCACGAAGCCCGAAACCACGCTCGGACCCATGGTGCGCGCCTCGGCCGCCGCCTTCGTGCGCGGTCAGGTCGACGAGGCGGTGAGGCAAGGCGCCTCGGCGCTGCTGAACCCGGCGCGGTTTCCCGCCGATGCCCCTGGAACGCCGTATCTCGCGCCCCAGATACTCGTCCATGTGGACCATTCCATGCGGATCATGACCGAGGAGACATTCGGCCCAGCCGTCGGCATCATGAAGGTGACCTCGGACGAGCAGGCGGTGCGGATGATGAACGACAGCGCCTACGGCCTGACCGCCGCCATCTGGACCGAGGACGTCGAGGCCGCCGAACGCATCGGGCGCCAGGTCGACACCGGCACCGTGTTCATGAACCGCTGCGACTATCTGGATCCGGCGCTGGCGTGGACCGGCGTCAAGGACAGCGGTCGCGGTTGCACCCTGTCGGCGCTCGGCTACCAGTACCTGACGCGCCCCAAATCCTTCCATCTGCGCACCCATACGCGCTGAGGCAGCATGAACGAGTTATTGGCATGAGCGACACCCTGACCGGCAACTGGAACTACCCGACCCGGGTGCTGCACGGCCCGGGACGTATCGCGGAACTGGCTCAGGCCTGCCGGACGCTTGGGATAAGCAGGCCGCTATTCGTCACCGACAAGGGTCTGCTGACGTCGCCCATTGCCCAGGCGGCGCTGGAGAGCCTGAAGCAGGCGGGACTGGCCTCGGCCTCGTTCGCCGACATCAAGCCGAACCCGGTCGGCGCCAACATCGATGACGGCGTGTCGTACTACAGACAGGGCGGCCATGACGGCGTGATCGCCTTCGGCGGCGGCTCGGCGCTGGACGCGGGCAAGGCCATCGCCTTCATGAGCGGCCAGACAAGGCCGATCTGGGATTTCGAGGATGTCGGCGACTGGTGGACCCGCGCCGACCCGAACGGCATTGCCCCCATCGTCGCGGTGCCGACGACGGCCGGCACCGGCTCGGAAGTGGGCCGCGCCGCCGTGGTGCTCAACGAGGATGCACACGAGAAGAAGATCATTTTCCACCCGAAGATGCTGCCGGGCATCGTCATCTCGGACCCTGAACTCACGGTCAAGCTGCCGCCGCACATCACCGCGGCGACCGGCATGGACGCCTTCGTCCATTGCTTCGAGGCGTTCTGTGCGCCGGGTTTTCACCCCATGGCCGACGGCATCGCGCTCGAAGGCATGCGCCTGATCGTCGAACACTTGCCGCGCGCCGTCGCTGACGGATCGAACATGCTGGCCCGCTCCCGCATGCTGACCGCCGCCTCCATGGGCGCCGCCGCGTTCCAGAAGGGATTGGGCGCGGTCCATGCCATCTCTCACCCGGTCGGCGCGCTCTACGACACCCATCACGGCCTGACCAACGCGGTGGTCCTGCCCTATGTGATGCTCCACAACCGGCGCGCCATCGAGGGCAAGATGGGCCACCTGGCCGCCGTGCTCGCCCTGTCCCATCCCGGCTTCGACGCGGTGCTGGCGCATGTGCTGTACCTGCGAGAGCATATCGGCATCCCGCACACCCTGACCGGGATCGGCGTCGACGACAGCCGGGCCGCCGAGATCGGGCGCTTCGCCGAGGCCGACCCGTCGGCCGGCGGCAACCCCATCGAGGTGAAGGCGCCGGCGCTGGAGCGCATTTTCCGCGCCGCCGTTTCCGGCAGGATCGAAGACGCGGCTTAACGATGCCCAAAATCCTGATCGTCGAAGGCAACACCGCTGAAGGCCGCCAGCGCGCCATCGCCGCACGCGGACGCGAGGCCAACATGCTCTATGCCGACTCGCTGCGGCGCATCCGCGGCGACCTGGCGCTCGACGTGGCGTTCCCGGCGGATTCGGACACGATGCTGCCCGACGCCGCGGCGCTGAGGGCCTATGACGGCATCGCCTGGACCGGCTCGTCGCTCAACATCTACAATGGCGGACCGGAGATCGAGCGCCAGCTCGCCTTCTGCCGCGTCTGCTTTGCCTCCCGGGTGCCGCAGTTCGGCAGCTGCTGGGGCTTGCA
>CAMBYA010000147.1 GCA_945872035.1 Rhizobium sp. Q54 | reverse complement strand
CGGCGAGGGTGAAGTCCTCCACATACCATTCGGCCTCGGCCTTGCCCGGCTTGACCACCCGGCGGCTGGCGAATTCGGGATGATCGGCCACGTCGGTCGTCGTGCCCAGATAGCGGTCGTGGCGCACGACCAGCCTTGAGTCGCGCGTCATCACCAGGTCCGGCTCCACCGCGTCGGCGCCCATGTCGAGCGCCATCGTATAGGCGGCGACGGTATGTTCAGGCGCGTAGCCGCTGGCTCCGCGATGGGCGATGACGATGGGCTTGCGCCCGGTCGAGGTGTTGAGCGGCATGGGTTTCCCGTAGCGGTTCGCCGGGAAAGGTAGCGGCGAACGGCGTTCGTGCCCATATCATTGTCCGTAACGATCGACTTGATGCCCGGGAGGCAGATATGAGAACCCTCGTCGCCGCTGGCGTGACCAGCATCGCCCTGCTGTCCTGCGCCGCCCTGACCTCCAGTGTCCTGGCCGCCGAGCCGGTGAAGATGTATCCGTTCGAGAAGGCGACGCTGACCTACGTGGTCACCGGCGCCCAGCAGGGCACCCAGACCATCTACATCAAGGATTATGGCCGAATCACCGCCCAGCACTACGAGGCGACGGTGCCGTCGCGGCAGGGCACGCAGCAGATCAACGTCTCGACCTTCACCGACCCGGAATGGATTTACACCTACGACTTCGAGGGGAAGCAGGGCACGCGCTCGCCCAACGAGCAGACCGCCGCCGCGGCAAGCGCAAAAAGCGGCCTCGACTTCTTCGAGAAGATGACCGTGGCGCGGGGCGGCAAGCGCGCCGGCACGGACAGCTTCAACGGCACTGCCTGCACCGTCTGGGAGATGGGCGGCAATACCGGCACCCGGCTCTGTCTCGATGACCGCATGGTGATGCAGTACATGCGCACGAGCACCGACATGATGCAGGGCAACGTGGAACTGCAGAGCGCGCAGGTCGGCACCGTCGACGAAAGCCACTTCAAGCGCCCCGAGGCGACCTATCGGGACGTTGACCCGTCACAGGGTCCGCCGCGCGAATAGTCTTCCCGAACTGGCGGAAACCCGCCGTTTTCGCGAGTCATTCGCACCTGTGGGGAAAATTCACCCGAATTCTTGACAAGATCGCTCCGATTTAGTCAAACGCCGTTGACTCATGGGGCGCCATGCCCCATCTGATGCATACCGGACCAAAACGGTACGGTATCTTCGGCGTTATCGAGCGAGGACGTTCCCAATGATCCGCCTGACGCGGCTGGCAGATTACGCGGTGCTGCTGATGACCCACCTGGGTCATGAGTTCGCGCGCAATCCGGAGCGCGTCCACAACGCGGGCGGGCTGTCGGGCGAGACGCACATTCCCATGCCCACGGTAAGCAAGCTGCTGGGCGTCATGTCGCGCGGCGGCCTGCTGACATCCCATCGCGGACAGTCCGGCGGCTATACCCTGGCGCGGTCGCCGGCGGCGATCTCGGTGGCCGACATCGTCGGCGCCGTCGACGGACCCATCGCTCTGACCGATTGCCTGACCGACGACAGCGACTGCGGCATCGAATCGCTCTGCGGCGTGCGCACCAGCTGGCAGAAGATCAACAAGGCGGTCGCCGGCGCACTCGGCGAAATCAGCCTTGCCGAGCTGTGCGCCGATCAGCTCGCCATGTTCCCGCCGCGCCTGCCCGCGCCGCGTGAAACCATCGCAGACGTGCAGTAAGGAAGCCTGAATCCCATGGCAGCCACGACCGAAACCCAGCAAGCCCTCAAGGAAATCGGCGGTGACTACAAGCACGGCTTCGTCACCGACATCGAAATGGATGTCGCGCCGAAAGGCCTGAACGAGGACGTCGTCCGCATGATCTCCGCCAAGAAGGGCGAGCCGGAATGGCTGCTCGACTGGCGGCTGGAAGCGTTCCGCAAGTGGGGCAAGGAAGAGGAGCCGGAATGGGCGAAGGTCCATTACCCGGCGATCGACTTCCAGGACATCCACTACTACGCCGCGCCGAAGAAGAAGGACGGTCCCAAGAGCCTCGACGAGGTCGATCCCGAACTGCTCGACACCTACGCCAAGCTGGGCATTCCGATCAAGGAGCAGGAGGTTCTGGCCGGCGTCATGGGCTCGCCCAACATTGCCGTCGACGCCGTGTTCGACAGCGTGTCGGTCGCCACCACCTACAAGAAGAAGCTGGAGGAGATGGGCATCATCTTCGGCTCGTTCTCCGAGGCGGTGAAGACCCATCCCGAGCTGATCCGCAAATATCTCGGCTCGGTCGTGCCGGTGTCGGACAATTTCTACGCCACGCTGAACTCGGCCGTGTTCTCGGACGGCACCTTCGTCTACGTGCCCAAGGGCGTGCGCTGCCCCATGGAACTGTCGACCTATTTCCGCATCAACACCAAGGAAACCGGCCAGTTCGAGCGCACCCTGATCATCGCCGACGAGGGTTCTTACGTCTCGTACCTGGAAGGCTGCACGGCGCCGATGCGCGACGAGAACCAGCTGCACGCCGCCGTGGTGGAGCTGATCGCCCTCGACAACGCCGAGATCAAGTACTCGACGGTCCAGAACTGGTACCCCGGCGACAAGAACGGCAAGGGCGGCATCTACAACTTCGTCACCAAGCGCGGCGCGTGCCGCGGGGTGAACTCGAAAATCTCGTGGACCCAGGTGGAAACCGGCTCGGCGATCACCTGGAAGTACCCGAGCTGCATCCTGCAGGGCGACAACTCGCAGGGCGAGTTCTACTCGGTCGCCATCACCAACAACATGCAGCAGGCCGACACCGGCACCAAGATGATCCATATCGGCAAGAACACCCGCAGCCGGATCATTTCCAAGGGCATCTCGGCAGGGCGTGGCCAGAACACCTATCGCGGCCTGGTGCGGGTGATGGCCGGCGCCGAGAACGCGCGCAACTACACCCAGTGCGATTCGCTGCTGATGGGCGACAAGTGCGGCGCGCACACCGTGCCGTATATCGAGGTGAAGAACCCGAGCGCCCAGATCGAACACGAGGCGACCACCTCGAAGATCAGCGAGGACCAGCTGTTCTACTGCCTGCAGCGCGGGCTGACGCAGGAAGAGGCGGTGTCGATGATCGTCAACGGGTTCTGCAAGGAAGTGATGCAGAACCTGCCCATGGAATTCGCGGTCGAGGCCCAGAAGCTGCTGGGCATCAGCCTTGAAGGCAGCGTCGGCTAGGGCGCTGAAGGAAACGGAACGGACAATGCTCGAAATCAAGAACCTGCACGCGGCCGTCGACGGCAAGGAAATCCTGAAGGGCCTGGACCTGACGGTGAAGGCGGGCGAAGTGCACGCGATCATGGGGCCGAACGGCTCGGGCAAGTCGACGCTCGCCTATGTGCTGGCCGGCCGCGCCGGTTACGAGGTGACCGAGGGATCGGTGGCCTATGACGGCAAGGACCTGCTGGAGATGAGCGCCGACGAGCGGGCCCGCGACGGCGTGTTCCTGGGCTTCCAGTATCCGGTCGAGTTGCCCGGCGTGAACGGCATGACCTTCCTGCGCACCGCCGCCAACGCCGTGCGCCGCCACCGGGGCCTGCCGGAGCTGGACGGCATCGATTTCCTGAAGCTGCTGCGCCAGAAGGCGTCGCTGCTGGAGATGGACGACTCGCTGCTGAAGCGCGCGGTGAACGTCGGTTTCTCCGGCGGCGAGAAGAAGCGCAACGAGATCGCCCAGATGGCGGTGCTCGACCCGACGCTGATGGTGCTGGACGAGACCGATTCGGGCCTCGACATCGACGCGCTGAAGGTCGTCTCGAAGGGCATCAACGCCCTGCGCGGCCCGGACAAGGCCACCGTGCTGGTCACCCATTACCAACGGCTGCTGTCCTATGTGGAGCCGGACTTCGTGCACATCCTGGCGCGCGGCAAGATCGTCGCCTCGGGCGGCAAGGAGCTGGCGCTGGAGCTGGAGCGCGATGGCTACGTCAACTACGTGCCGGAGGCGGCGTAAGCCATGACGGTCGTTCCCTACGCCGAACAGTTCGAGCGGCTGAAGCCGGCGCTTCCCGGCGCGGCCGGCCTGCGCGAGCAGGCGTTCGCCCGCTACGCGGCGCATGGCTTCCCGGGCATGAAGCGCGAGGCGTGGCGCCATACCAAGCTGACGCCGATCAGCGGCGCGGCGCTGGAGCCGGCCGCGGCATCCAACGTGTCGCCGGCCGACATCGCCGCCCATCTGATCCCGGACGCGCTGACCCTGGTGTTCGTCAATGGCCGCCTGGACCGGGCGCTGTCCAACATCGAGCAGGCGCCCGGCGGCGTCACCATCGAGAGCCTGTCCGACGTGCTGGCGCGAGGCGACGACCTGTCGCCCTGGCTGACGCAGGCGGCGGACGACAGCCCGGACGACGCGCTGGTGTCGCTGAACACGGCGCTGATGAATGACGGCGCGGTGATCCGTGTCGCCGACGGCATCCATGTGGAAGCGCCGATCCATCTGCTGTTCTTCGCCAAGCGCGAGGGGATGAGCCAGGTGCGCAACGTCATCGTCGCCGGCAAGGGCGCGAGCGTCACCGTCGCCGAGGGCTATTTCGGCGGCAAGGATGCCTACTGGACCAACGTGGTGAACCAGTTCTTCCTGGCCGAGGGCGCCAGCATCGAGCACGCGCGCCAGCAGAACGAGGGCCTGGCGGCCTATCACATCGGCTCGAACCGGGTCCGGCTGGCCGCCGACGCCCGCTTCAACAGCGTCGCCGTCATGCTGGGCGGCGCGGTGGCGCGCAACGAGACCCGGGTTCTGGTCGCCGGCGAGCGTGCGCAGTGCCATCTGGCCGGCGTGTCGCTGGGCCGCGGCAAGCAGCTTCAGGACAGCGTCACCGTGCTCGACCACGCGGTGCCGGGCGGCATCAGCGATCAGGTGTTCAAGGCGGTGCTGGACGACCAGTCCCACGCCGTCTACCAGGGCAAGGTGATCGTGCGCCAGGACGCGCAGAAGACCGACGCGCGCCAGGCCAACCACAACATCCTGCTGGCCCGCTCGGCCGAGGCGAGCAGCAAGCCCGAGCTGGAGATCTTCGCCGACGACGTGAAGTGCGCCCACGGCGCCACCGTCGGCGAGTTGGACAAGAACATGCTGTTCTACATGCAGGCGCGCGGCCTTGATCCGAAGACCGCGCGGGCGCTGCTGGTCGAGGGCTTCGTGCTGGAGGTGCTGGAGCGCATCGCTTCGCCGGAGATCCGGGACATGTTCCGCACCGACATTGGCGGCTGGCTGCACGGGAGGGCCCTTTCATGAGTGGGGTTTTGTCGTGAACACGGAAAGCCCGATCATCAAGCCGAGCGGCCTCGACATCGCGCGTATCCGCGCGGATTTCCCGATCCTGTCGCTGCCCAGCAACGGCAAGCGCCTGACCTTCCTCGACACTGCCGCCAGCGCCCAGAAGCCGCGCCAGGTGATCGACGCGGAAAGCCACGTGTACGAGGCCGAGTACGCCAACATCCACCGCGGCGTCTACGACCTCAGCCAGCGCGCCACCGTCGCCTACGACAAGGCGCGGACCAAGGTGCGCAAGTTCATCAACGCCGCCAGCGACCGCGAGATCGTGTTCGTGCGCAACGCCACAGAGGGCGTCAACCTGGTGGCGCAGACCTGGGGCCGGAAAAACCTGAAGCAGGGCGACCAGATCATCCTGTCCGAGATGGAGCACCACGCCAACATCGTGCCGTGGCAGATGCTGCGCGAGGAGACCGGGCTTGAACTGGTGGTGATCCCGATCACGGATTCGGGAGAGCTGGTCTGGGAAGCCTACGAGAAGGCGTTCACGGCCAAGACCAGGCTGGTCGCCATGACCCAGGTGTCGAACGCGCTGGGCACCATCACGCCCATGGCCGAGATCATCAAGGTCGCCCATTCGCACGGCGTGCCCGTGCTGGTCGACGGCTGCCAGGCCGTGCCGCACATGCCGGTCGACGTGCAGGCGCTGGACGCCGACTTCTATGTGTTCTCGAGCCACAAGCTGTACGGCCCGACCGGTGTCGGCGTGCTCTACGCCAAGGCGAAGATCCTTGAGGCCATGCCGCCCTATCAGGGCGGCGGCGACATGATCTCGTCGGTGACCTGGGCCAGGACCACCTATGCGGACATCCCGCAGCGCTTCGAGGCCGGCACGCCCAACATCGCCGGCACCATCGCGCTGGGCGCGGCCATCGACTACATCGAGAGCTTCGACCGGCAGGCCCTGCTGGCGCACGAGTACGCGCTGCTGGAATACGCCACCGAGCGGCTGCAGGCGCTGAACACCATCACCATCTACGGCACCGCGAAGGAAAAGGCGGCGGTCATCTCCTTCGCCATCAAGGGCGTGCACCCGCA
>CAMBYA010000146.1 GCA_945872035.1 Rhizobium sp. Q54 | reverse complement strand
AGCGCGCTCGGCCACGGCATGTGGCAGCTCGTGCGCCACCCGGCGCTGCAGGACCGGCTGCGCGGCGACACGGCCGCCATCAAGCGGTTCTGCGAGGAGGTGATCCGCATCGAAAGTCCGGTGCAGAGCCTGATGCGCCGCGCCACCCGCGACGTGGAGCTGGGCGGCACACTGATCCCCGAAGGCAGCCTGATCCTGGCCCGTTACGGCGCCGCCAACCGCGACCCGGAAAAATTCGCCTGCCCGCACGCCTTCGACATCGACCGCCCGAATGTGGGCGCCCATTTGGCCTATGGCTCGGGCACCCATTTCTGCGTCGGCGCCACGCTCGCCCGGCTGGAGATGAACGTGGCTTTCACGGCGCTGCTCGACCGGCTGGAGAACATCGAACTGGCGCGGGAATTGCCGAACCCGGTGCACCGGCAGAGCCTGCACTGGCTTCCGATGCGGGAGCTGGTGATTGGCTTCGAGCAGCGGTAAGCGAGCCTATCTGGGGTTGCCGGCCGACCTGTCGGGCGCCACCACCAGCGTCTCGTCCACCTCGCGGCAGAACCATGCTCCGGAGGGGAGAAGGTCGAACGCGCCGGCTCGGACACCGTCCGCAAGGTGCTCCGGCCCGTCGAACCAGAGTTCGGCGATGCCGTCCCACCAGCCGTAAAACGCTTCCCGCCGGGCGATCCCGGCGGGCGTGAAGCCTTCGGCGCTCAGGTTAACGAAGCCGGTCAGCACGTCGAGATCCGTGCGGAAGTTGACGATGTGGCCGCGCAGGCCGGGGAGGTGGTTGAACGGCTGTGCCCATTCTCTGGTCCAACGGGCGCGAAAGGCCCCGGGCGCCATGGCCGCCGGGCGCTTGCAGAACAGCGCCAGCTTGAACAGCCGGCGTTCGGGGCGGCTGACCTCCACGGCGATATGCTCGTCGACATGGAACTGCATGGCCGAGCCGGCATAGAGGTACGGACCGTCGCCGCCAACCTCGGCCACCTTGGGATCGGATTCGAGGCCATTTGGGCCGGCCCGATCCGGCGTGGGAATGCGGGAGTCCAGATAGGCCAGCAGGTCGTCGAACATGAGCTGACCCCAGCCGTCCCAGGCATCGTCGAAGCCTTCGGGCGCCTGCCGGGTCAAAACGGCGGCGGCCTCGGGACCGATGGCTTCCTCCAGAGGCCGGCTGGCGCGCACGTTGAGGACGTAGCCGCGGATGCCGGTCAGCCGCCGCCCGTAGGAAGCGTGATAGCCGGCGTGGGCGGCACGGTACTCGTCATGGGTCAGGCGCGGGTTGCGCCGGACAAAGCCGAACACCTTCAGCATGAAGGTCGACCCAGTGGCGCGGCGGCTTTTTCAAGCAGCCATGACTGTTTATCTTGTCCTGTCCCCGCCATTGAGGGATAATCCATGCATCTGCAAGCGGTCGCAACGCATTCCTGGGGAGAGGGTGCCGCGGACTGACGAGCGGTGGCAGGCCTGGGGGCCTGGAAACGGGAGAAGTCCAATGCGTCCGATCGTCATGGTGGCCATCGCCACCGCCCTGATTGCGACATTGTCCGCCCTGCTGATCTGGGGGCCGTCGCTCACGGCGTAGGCAACTTGTTCCCGCACCGGAACGGACGATGGCGGTTGCGCCGCGCCCCATGAGCGCCGTGAGTTCCCGCGCACAGCTCTTGAGCCGACTGATCTCTATTCGGGACTGAGCCGGGCAGTTCAGCGCGTTGGTAACGAACGAGCGCCGGCAAGAAAATACCCCGCCTTTCACGGCGGGGTATCTGGCAGGATCGGAAGATGGGCGATTACTTCGGCGTCACTTCGTTGCTGGGCGCCACATCCTCTTCCTTGGACAGGAACAGGTTCTTGTCCTTGGTCGCCGGATCGTCGCGCAGGGCGACGGCGTCAGCGCAGAATTCTGTGAGGTTGTCGGCGTTCTCGGCGGCGTAGATGCCAATGGCGCTGCCCAGGTGCAACAGCAGCGTGTCGTGCAGGAATTTCCGCTGGTCATCGCTCGTCTTGGCATCGCTGGCTGGCAGCAGTGCCTCGAGCGCTTTGCCCAGCTTGGCCTCGTCTACCGTCACCTCGTGGCACATGGCGCCTGCGGCGGCGTTGTAGGCGGCCCAGATCAGCTTGGGGCGCTGTGCCTCGGTGAGGGTCGGCGCCATGGCCTGGTCGAGCCACTTCCAGGCCGCGTCCTCGCGGGGCTGGGCGGCCGCGGGTGCGGCGGCGAGAACCGGAGAAACAAGCATGAGCGCGGCGGCCGCCGCGGTACGGATCGTGCTTTTCATGGTCTTTCTCCTCAATTCCCGAACTCGCGGGCGGTCCAGTTGGGCGCATAGCCCTTGCCGTCCTTGTAGCAGGTCTGCTGCCAGCGGTAGCAGACGACACCGGGCGCGGGACTGTACTGGCCACCGCGGTTGTCATAGGACGGGCGGTCGCGGTAACGGTATTCGTCATAGTGGTCGTAGTCGCTGGAGTGCTTGTCCGAGGACGCGGACGCGACGATCGCGCCCAGCACCAACGCGGTGCCGACTACGGCGGCCGCCTTCGCGCCATCGTTGCCGCCGCCGCCGCCGCCCCGCCAGTTGTCGATGTTTACATAGCGGACGCCACCATTGTTCACCCGGCAGGTAAAATAGGCGCGGCTATTGCCACGGCCCAACGCGGTGCCTGAGACGTTGTACTTGCTGCCGCCGACCTGGTCGACGCTGACACCGGTGGTGTCATAGGCGCCCCGCCCGCGAACCGCGTCCTTGCACATCTGCTTGGCGTCCCTGGGACTGTACTGGGCCTGCGCCGGAGCGCTGCCAATGCCGGCCCAAACCAGCGATGCCACAAGCCCCGCCACGACTGTCTTGCGCATGAATTCCTCCTGTTTGCCCACAACAAGAGTACGCCAGCATCTCAGTGCAGGGCCATAACATGTTCGTGAAAATCAGGCATGAACGTAAAATTTGGGCGGCATTGATGTATAGTCCATCGACTTTACCGAGGAAGGTCGTTCGATGCGTCTTGCCTACGCGATATCAGTGCCGGCTCTGTTGCTTTGCGGGGCGGCGCTCGCCGCCGCGCCGTCGTTCGACTGCGCCAAGGCGGACAGTTCGGCCACCCAGCTGGTGTGCAAGGACGACCAGCTCGCGGCGCTGGACCGCGAGGTTGACCGGCTGTTCACGCTGGCACGCGACGGCGCCCACCTCGCCGCCGACCAGCGCAAGCAGCTGCTCGCGGTGCAGCGCGGATGGATCAAGGGACGGGACGATTGCTGGAAGGCCGGCGACCTGCGCGCCTGCGTGGTGGAGAGCTACGTCACCCGCATTCATCAACTGCGGCAGGGCTATGCCGATGCCCGCTCCCAGGACAAGGCCGGCATCAGCAAGGGCCCATTCGCCGCCAAATGCAAGGGACTCGACGCGCTGCTGACCCTGGCCTTCGTCGACATCAAACCGGCCGCCGCCTATGTGGGCTGGCTGGACCAGGCGGTGGTGGTGAACCAGGTGCCGGCGGCGTCCGGGGCGCGCTACCAGGGCGAGAACTATGCCGGCAAGTTCGAGTTATGGGACCACGGCAAGGAGATGACGTTCACTATGCCCGGTGGCAAGCCGATGACCTGTGCCCCCGAGGAGACCGGCTGAGCGCTCAGCGGTAGTAGAAATCCGGCGCCGGCGCCCGGTTGGGCAGGACGGCGATGGTCTCGTCCACCTCGCGGTAGAACACGCTGGCGAACAGCTTCCGCTCCAGCGCGTCGAGCTTCTGGCCGAGCGTCGGCTCGGCGCGGCCGGCGATGAACTGCTCGGGCCGGTCGAACCAGAGTTCGGCGATGCCGTCGAAGGTATCGAAGAACGCCTGGCGGCGGACCGCGCCCGCTTCGGTGAAGGCTTCCGAGCTGGGCGGGAAGAAGCCGGTCATGGCGTCGAGCCCGGTGCGGAAATTGACGATATGGCCGCGCAGGCCCGGCATGGTGTTCATGTGTGCCGCGTAGCGGCCGGTCCAGATCGCGCGGAATTCCTCGGGCGACATGCCGTCCGGGCGCTTGCCGAGTTGTACCAGCTTGAACGATTTTCTCTCCGGGCGGCGCACCGGCTTGGCCACATGCTCGTCGATGTGGAACTGGAAGGGGGAGCCGTCATAGAGGTAGTCGCCGTCGCCTCCGACGTCGGCCACCTTGGGATCGTCGGCGAGGCCGTTCGGACCGGCGCGGTCGCGGGACGGGCTCTTGCCGGCCAGGTATTCGGTAAGGTCGTCGAACATCAGCTGGCCCCAGCCGTCGGTCATCGTGTCGAAGCCGGCGGGCTCGTTCCGCGTGATGCGCGCGGCCAGCGGCCCAAGGCGCTCGCTCACCGGCGTATTGGACCAGACGTTGAGGATGTAGCCGCGGATTCCGGGCAGGCGTCGGCCATAGGAATTGTGATAGCCGACATGGGCGGCGCGGTACTCGTCGTGGGTGAGCTTGGCGTTGCGCCGGACGAAGCCGAAGACCTTCAGCATTCCCGTTCTCCTACCGGTAATAGAATTCGGGTGCGGGATTGCGGTTCGGCATGACGATCACGCTCTCGTCTACCTCGACCAGCCAGACCGCCTCGAACAGGTGCTGCTCCAGCGCATCGAGTTCGGGGGCGATGGCGGGATCGGTGCGCGCGGCAACGAACGCCTCCAGGCTGTCGAACCACAGCTCGCTGGCGCCGTCCCACTGGTTGCAGAACGCCTGCCGCGTCGCGCGGCCCTCGATGGTGAATCGCCAGTCGTCCGGCGGGTAGAAGCCGTTGATGGCGGCGTCGATGTCGCGGTCGCGGAAATTGGCGATGTAGCCGTTCAGGCCCTTCATGCGCGCGGCCAGCGGACCGTGGCGGGTGACGACGCCGGCGCGGAAGGCGTCGTCGGAGAGCGCGGGGTTGCGGCGGAAGAACTGCACCAGCTTGGTCTGCTTCATCTCGGTGCGCTCGACCGGCAGTATCACATGCTCTTCGAGCCGGACGTGGTTGGAGCGGAACTGGCCGTTGGTGCCCTCGACCGCGTCGAACAGCCAGGGACCGTCGTCGGGCAGCCGGTCCGGATCGACGGCGAGGCCACCCGTCATGGCGCGGGTCTTCTCCGGCTCGGACGATGCCAGCCAGGTGGCGGCGCTGTCGAAGTGCACGCAGGGGAAGCCATCCCACTGGTCGAGGAAATCGGCGGGCGCGCCGCGGACGATCCGGTCGTGCAGCGGCCCCAGCGCCTGCTTCAGGTCGCGGTTGGCCCAGACGTTCACGCAATAGCCGCGCATGCCCTTCATGCGCCGCGAATGGCCGGAATGGTAGCCGATGTGCCCCGCCCGGTATTCGTCGTGCGTCAGCCGGGCATTGCGCTTGAGAAAAGCGAAAACCTTGAACATGGCGATGTCTCCCCGCCGGGGATCATTTCATGCCCCTCGCCAGTTGTCACCCCGGACGTGTTCCCGGGCGGCACCGGCCGAGACCTGGAAAGGCTGATTCCCTTGATCGTTACCGCCGCCCCTCCAGATAATCGTTCAGCACCTCGTGCCAGCGGCGGACGCGGACTTCCTGGCTCGACAGGTAGGCGTCCTCGTAGCCCTGCGAGCGCCAGCCGCGCTGCTGCCCCTCGGCCAGGCTCAGGTCCTGGAATACGATCTGGCCATGCATCTCGGGCACGCCGCGGCCCCGGTCGAACGCCCGGCGTTCATAGGCCGCGTCCTCGACCTTGCGCGGGCCGTGCATGGTCTCGACATTGGTGACGCCCTCGACCGGGAAAACCATGTGCCACAGGTCGAAGGTGCACTTCTCGGGATTGTCCGGGTGCGGCTCGGTGCGGAAGAAGATCACGTCATCGGGCAGCACAGACAGGGTCACGTTGGGGAACACGACGTTGTGCGGGCTGTCGACCAGCTCGCCGTCGACCAGGTTCTCGTAGTGCAGATAGCCCTTCTCGCGCCAAAGCCGCTTCTTGGCCTCGATCAGGTCCTTGTAGCCCCGGTTCACCTTGTCCTCGTAGGACGTGTACTTCGACGGGTCGATGTCCCAAGGCGTCAGAAAGGCGTCGAATGGCGCGGGCTCGCCCTCGGGCGGTACGTCGCGCAGCGACGGCCGGCCCGGCTGGACGATGCGGCCGTGTCCCGCCGGGAACATCTCGAACACCGAGGTCCAGTGGTCCTGGTCGATCCAGGCCGGCACCTGCGGGTGGGCGGTGCGGGTGTGATAGGACTCGGAGAAGTTCTCGCTGGCGAACTTCCAGTTGCATTCCATCTCGATGGTCAGGTTGGTGACCCGGACCAGCTTTTCCCACGGCCAGTTCTTGTAGAGCTCGGGGATCGGCGCAAGGTACTCCATCAGCGGCGGCGCGTTCGGGTCCAT
>CAMBYA010000145.1 GCA_945872035.1 Rhizobium sp. Q54 | reverse complement strand
CATGTGGATCGTGCGTGCAAGCACAGACACCTTCGCCATGTCAGCGAGAGCAACGAATGCAGAGGTGATTTCTCCATACATAGGATTCAAAGTGCCGGGTCAGGCGGCGGAGGTCAATGTCCGCTGTGGGTCGTCACTTGCCTGTCCGCTTTTGGGCATGATGATCGGAAACCACAGCACCAGAAGATGCGCCCAATTCGAAACAGGAGGAGTTACGTCGCAAGCGCGCCAATCGCGATGATGATGCCCCTAGCGCTTACAATTGGGCAACGGCGGAAGTCACACGGGTGACCATCCAGCGATGAAAAAGGACGCCGACTGCGCTACGCCGCTGCGCTCGGTCGACCGAGCGGCTCCCACCGAAGCCCGCCGGGCCGACGACTTGATCAACTGAAGATTTCGAACAGCCCGGCGCCGCCTTGGCCGCCGCCGATGCACATGGTCACCACGCCCCACCTGGCGCCGCGGCGCCGGCCCTCTTGCAGCAGGTGGCCGGTGCAGCGGGCGCCGGTCATGCCGAAGGGGTGGCCGACAGCGATGGAGCCGCCGTTGACGTTGTATTTGGCGGGGTCGATGCCGAGGCGGTCACGACTGTAGAGGCACTGGCTGGCGAAAGCCTCGTTCAGTTCCCACAGGTCGATATCGTCGACGCCGAGACCCTGGCGCTTCAGCAACTTCGGCACGGCGAACACCGGGCCGATGCCCATCTCGTCAGGTTCGCAACCAGCGGCGGCCCAGGACACGAAGCGTCCGAGGGGCTCCAGCCCACGGCGTTCGGCTTCCTTGGCCTCCATGAGAACCACGGCGGCCGCGCCATCGGAGAGTTGAGAGGCGTTGCCGGCGGTGATGTATTTGCCCGGCCCCTTGACCGGCTGGAGCGCGGCGAGGCCCGCGAGGGTGGTGTCCGGGCGATTGCATTCGTCGCGATTCACGACGTAGTCGACCAGGCTCTCCTCCTGGGTTGCCTTGTCGACAACCTTCATCCGGGTTGCCATCGGGACGATCTCATCCCTGAACAGGCCGGCCTGCTGGGCGGCGGCCATCCGGCGCTGGGATTCCAGCGAGTATTCGTCCTGATATTCGCGGCTGACGTTGTAGCGCTCCGCGACGATGTCGGCGGTGTCGATCATGGCCATGAAGATGGCCGGCGCGATATTCAACAGGTCGGGGTCGATGGACTCCTTGGGCACGCCGCCGCCCGGGATGGACAGGCTCTCGACACCGCCGGCCACCACACAATCGGCATTGTCGCCCCGGATGTGGTTGGCGGCCATGGCGATGGCCTGCAAGCCCGACGAGCAGAAGCGGTTGATGCTGACCCCGGCGGTGGATTTGGGCAAGCCGGCCAGCAGGGCTGCCTGGCGGGCGATGTTCGGCGCCGCGTGGGCAATGTTGCCAAGGTAACAATCCTCGACGAAGTCCGCCTCCACACCCGACCTGGCGACGGCGTGCTTGATCGCATGCGCGGCCATGGACATGGGCGGGGTGATGTTGAACCCGCCCCGGCCAGCTTTGGCGAGGCCCGTTCGCGCGTAGGAGACGATTACTGCTTCACGCATTTGGCTTGTCCTGTTCTCAGGATTAATCCGACCCATTCTTATACGGGGCGCCGGGCATCAAGCAAAGTCACAGCCGGGCCACCCACAATCTTTCCGGGGGCGGTCGGAGATTCCGCAACCGCAACAGGGGCCCGAGGCGTTAGTCCGCGATAATGCGTCCTTATCCGGCGGGGCTTTCTTTCATTGATGGATCATCGCTGGGTGAACAATCCAGACCGTCGCCAACTCGGTTCGGGCCGCTGCGAACGTCTGCTGACATGAGCCATGTTGCGAGAAGCGGCCATTCTGCTTTCGCCCAGAACCCGACGTTCGACGGAGCAGGCCGACTGTCCGCTTTTCACGTTGGATTCAGGGCATGGTTGCAACACTTCACGAGATGATGGAGGTGTTGCGATGGTTTGTGGAGGGAAGCGTCGCCGTTCCGGGGGGGCTGCGCCCGGCGGAACGGCCTTGAGTGGACCGTGGGAGGAATGCTCAGTGAAGCATGGGGTCGAGCACGGTCCGCACCCTGGCGGCGAGCGTCTGGAGCGTATAGGGCTTGGACAGCAACTCGACGTCGCTTTCCAGGCGCGAGCGCATCACCAGGTCGTCGCCGATATAGCCGGACGTAAACAGCACCTTGCCCTTGGGAAAGATCTCCAGGAAGCGATCGGCGACGTCGGGGCCGGTCATGCCGCCCGGAAGCACCACATCGGAGATCAGCAGGTCGATCCTGCCGGCCTCATGGGCGACCTGCATGGCCTCGGGTCCGTTCTCGGCCGACACCACAGAGTAGCCGAGGCGCTTGAGTGCGTTGACGATGAACTGGCGGACATCGGGGTCGTCCTCGACAACCATGATCCGGTCACTGCCTTGCTGCATTTCGCGCAAGTCGGCCTTCTTGTCCTCGATCTTTCCCTCGATGCGGTCGGCAACGGGCAAGTGCAGCGTTACCGTGCTTCCCTTGCCGGGGGCGCTGTCGATCTCCACCCGCCCACCAGACTGGGCCGCGAACCCATAGACCATGCTGAGGCCAAGGCCGGACCCGACGACATTGGACATTTCGCCCTTCTTAGTGGTGAAGAACGGCTCGAACGCCTTCTCGATGACTTCCTGGCTCATGCCGACCCCGGTGTCGCTGACGGCGATGGCAACCATGCGGTCGTCCTGGCTGCCACTTAGCCCGGATCGCCGCGGATTGCCGCGTGTCGAGATGGTCAGTGTGCCGCCGCAAGGCATGGCGTCGCGGGCGTTCAGCGTCAGGTTGAGGATGGCATTCTCGAACTGGCCGGGGTCGATCGACGCGCACACCGCATCGGCATCGAAATCCCGGGCGATGACGATGT
The DNA here is from genome assembly GCA_945872035.1 of Rhizobium sp. Q54. Classification (GTDB taxonomy): domain Bacteria; phylum Pseudomonadota; class Alphaproteobacteria; order SMXS01; family SMXS01; genus RI-34. The sequence continues at coordinate 3,518 of CAMBYA010000145.1, read as the reverse complement.
TTTCCGGCAACGTGCGTTCAAGCATGCCGGTGAGGGCCTCCAGTAGCTTGTTGACGTCGGTCGGGCGCGGATTGAGCGCCTGCTGGCGCGAGAAGGCGAGCAGGCGTTGCGTCAGTTCGGCGCCACGTTCGGCCGCGCGCGCGGCGGATTCGGCATAGAGCTTGAGCTCCGGGTCCTGCTCGACGCGCTCAACGATCAGATCGACGTTGCCGAGGATCGTCGTCAGCAGGTTGTTGAAGTCATGGGCGACGCCGCCGGTCAGGCGGCCGACGGCCTCGAGCCGCTCGGCGCGGTCGAGCCGCTGCTCGATCTCGACCTGGTGCTTCAGGTTTCGCTCAAGCGCATGCTCGGCGGCGATGCGCGTGGATACATCCAGCGCCACTCCGACGATGCCCGAGATGGTGCCGCCGGGGCCATGGCGCGGGCTGATCTGGACCTCGAACACCACCGAGTCGCTGCATTGCCACTCGAACCTTGCCGGCTTGCCGACCAGCACGCGCGCGACCTGGCGCCTGATGTCCGGCACGGTGCGAAACAACTCGTAGATGGACGTTCCCGGCGCCGGCCGGGCAACATCCTGGCCGTCATCGGCCAGTTGCTTGATGCGGTCGAAGCCTCGGCCGCAGACCAGGCCGATGTCGCCTGCGGGATCGGCTGTCCACAGCAGAATGGGCGCGCTCTCGACCAGGTTGGTGAGCAGCGAGTTGCTGAACCGCAACTGCCGTTCCTTCTCGCGGCTGTGGCTCATGTCTGCGAAGGAGCCGATGATCGCCGTTGGCGCGCCCGAGGTGTCGCGCGTCAGCGAGGCATGAAGGTCGACTTCCTTGCTGCTGCCGTCCAAGCGCCGTGCGACAACCTCGCCCCGCCAACTGCCCTTCTCCTGAATGATTTGAAGGATCTCGCTGGCCCGTTCCGGATCGAGAAAGAATTCATCGGCATGACGTCCGATCACATCCTTCAATCCGCCGGCTCCGACCAGCCTGATAAAGGAATCATTGGCGTACTGGAGTTTGCCGTCGAGGTCCGCGATGGCAACCCCGCTGATGGAATTGCCCAGCGCGGTCTCCTGGATGCGGCGCTGCTGGCGGTACTGCGCCGTCAACAGTACGGCCAGCAGCATCGGAATGCTGCTGAGCGTGAGCAAAAGCTGGCTGCTGTTGAAAGACGTGATGTCGAACCCTGACAGATCGATCAAGCCGGCCTGAATGCTGGCGGCGAACGCGATCAGCACCAGAGAGGCGCTGCCGAGCAGAATCCGCACGCTTCGGATCCTGATCAGGACGAACAGGGACACACAGGCAGCGGCACCCCATACGACCGCGCCGGCGGTGTTGATGCCGCCCAGACCCGCGTTCTCCAGCATTTACCCAAGCCTTTGTCGAACTTCGTCGAGGCTAGGGCTAAACCCCGCCGCAAATTAAGGCAAATATATATTTTTGACTAAAACTTGTACTATTTGCGTCACATTTTGACTTTCGTGATTTACAGCCTCCATTGTCCGCCTGGTGTCAGCCCTCGAAAAGCTTGATCACGAAGCCAACCAGCGAACCAAGCACGAGGATGTAGATGGCTGGCATGCTGGAAATCAGTCCCGGGCGCCGCGCCGGCGCGGATTTGTAGTAGCCGTGCGCATAAAAGATGCGGCCTGGCAGCCATGTCGCGCCGATGATCGCGCCGACCACGGGGTTCCATGCCAGGCAGAACAGCCACAGGCCGGGCAGGAACAGCACAAGGTGCTCTATGGTGTTCTGGTGAGCCCGGACATAGCGCTCATATTCTTCGGGGCCGGTGTGGGCCGGCGGCTCGATCTTGAACCGGCGGCGCGCTATCCCTGACCGAAGCAACGTGTAGTAGCAGACCAGCAACGCGAGACTGCTGACGATACCCGGATAAACATATCCGTCCATGGAGCCCCTCCTGAGGTGTTGGCATTCCGGCCACTATAAGGGCGGCCATCCGCAGGTGTCGCCACCAAATCGGAATTTGCGACTCGGGGCTCTTGCCTAATTCGCAACGCGGTGAGTTCCTGCCATTTGGCTTCCGCCGCGCGCGTGGCATTATGGCGCGGACTCGAACGGGAGGAATACATGGAGCAGTTGAACGGCCGCGTGGCGGTCATCACCGGCGGCGCGAGCGGCATAGGCCTCGCTACCGCCCGGCGTTTCGCCATGGAAGGGATGAAGCTGGTGCTCGCCGATATCGAGCAGGTCTCGCTGGACAAGGCCGTGGCGGAATTCACGACGCAGGGGACGCCCGCCATCGGCGTCAGGACCGACGTGAGCAAGCGAGATCAGGTTCAGGCGTTGGCCGACGCGGCGTGGAGCGCGTTCGGCGGCGTCAACGTGCTGTTCAACAATGCCGGTGTCGCCGTCTACGGCCCCATCCAGGAAATGAAGCACGAGGACTGGGAATGGTCCATCAACGTCAATCTTTGGGGCGTGATCCACGGCGTGGAAGCCTTCGTTCCGCGCATGCTGGAACAGGGGGAGGAGGGCCACGTGATCAGCACCGCCTCCTTCGCCGGGCTGGTGCCCAATAGCGGACTCGGTGTGTATTGCGTGACCAAGTACGGCGTCGTCGCCCTGTCGGAATGCCTGTACCGCGACCTGCGCGGCACCAAGATGAGCGCCTCGGTGCTGTGCCCCATGCTGGTGAAGACGAATATCGGCGACAGCGCTCGCAACCGGCCCGCCGAACTGGGCGGGACCAGCATGATACGGCGTCGCAACCAGGAGGAGCAGAGTGCTCTGCAGGGCCGGACGCTGGAGGCTCCTGAAGTCGCCGAACGGGTCTTGCGCGCTATCCGCAGGCAGGAGCTCTATGTCATTACCCATGACGAGAGCCGGGAATTCGTTCGCCGCCGGTTCGAACGCATCGACCGCTCGTTCGATCCTCGCTGAAATGACAGGCAGAATGGCCCGCCCAGCGCTGGTAGGTGTTGCGATGCGGCGGAAAGCGTGACTATGCTTCCTACAAAAGTCACCTTTGCTGAATTTTTGCGCGATACAAGCGGCGAACGATCGGGTATATAAAGTCATGCGTGATGGTCCCTCTGGGCCCGGCGCAGCAATGACGGAGGCAGCGTGCATACCCTGATGACGACGGGCCGAGTCCGGTCCCGCGAAGGAACCCGGCAGGCGGAAAAGAGCGATCAGACCCGGCGGCTGATCCTGGATTCGGCGATCGTGTGCCTGAGCGAGATCGGCTACAACAAGACGACGATGACGGTCATCGCCAAAACGGCCGGGCTGTCGCGCGGCGCCATGCAGTATCACTTCGAGACGATGACCGATGTGCTGCGCGCGGCGCTCGCTCATATCCAGGATCTTCGCCTCGACGCCCTGCGGCGCACGGCAAGCGAAACCAGGCGGAACTCCGGCAGTGACGGATTCGCCGCACGGGTCGACGGCCTATGGAAAATAATGTTCGAGCCGCTCAGCGTCGCCTATTTCGAGATTTCGGTGGCGTCGCGTACCGACAACGCCCTGGCGTCGCTGATGCAGCAGGCGCAGCAGTCA
>CAMBYA010000144.1 GCA_945872035.1 Rhizobium sp. Q54 | reverse complement strand
GAGCGGCGCGCCGGTCACCATGGCGCAGAACTCCGCCGCCGGGCCGGCGAAGACGCCGTATTCCACGCTGGCACCCGGATGGTAGCAGCCGCTCATCAGCGCGTTGTCGGACCGGTCGATGCCGCGGCCATGGGCGGCGATCACCTGCTCGATCGCGTGCTTGTCGGCCAGTTCCCGGAGGGCCGCCTCCAGCGCCGCGCTCACAGGAACAACCCGCTGTAGAGCAGGTCGGCGGGCTTGCGGTCGCCGCGCACGCCGAACCGCAGGTGCCACTGGGCGGTGGATGGATTATTCATGTTCCAGTCCATCACCAGCATCAGGTGTGAATATTTCCAGGCTCCGCCGCGCCGTTCGAACTGGGCGGCATAACGTCCGCCGACGAAGCCTTCGACCCCGTTGCCGCCCTCCTCGTAGCTGAACGCCGAGAACAGGTAGTACTCGCCCGCCGCATGGTCGCCCCTGATGTCGAACCACTCGTTGGCAAGGCTGTGCGCCGTCCGCCGCAGCGCACCCATGACATCGAGCACGCTGGGGCAGAACTCCGCGGCGGTGGTTTCCAGGATGCCGAAGGACGCGGTGGCGTCCGGATGGAACAGGCTGGTCAGCAACGGCAGGTCGCATCGGTCGAGCGCGCGGCCATACAGCGCGTTGAGGTCGTGCAGCGCCTGGCGCGCAAGCACGGCGTCGAGCGGATCGCTCGCACCCTGTCCGTTGGGCATGGCAACTCTCCCGTTATCCGCGTTCCTGCTCCCCAGCGGAACGCGCTCCCCATCTGATCTAATCCAGGCCTCGCCGAAATGAAGCCGTGCAAATAACGCCGGGCCGCACGGAATGTTACCAATTTATAGCAATCGGACCGCCGGCGCGACGGCTTCGCGCGGCCAGGTGCTCAGCCCTTGGCGGCCTTCGCCGCCGCCATGCCGTCGAGCACCAGCTGCTGGGCCTCCTCGACGTCGAGCCACTTGGCGATGGTCACCCACTTGCCCTTCTCCAGGTCCTTGTAGTGCTGGAAGAAGTGGCCGATCTGCTCGACCAGGATCGGCGGCAGGTCGCGGTACGACTTGATGCCGGTGTAGAACGGGTGGAGCGCGTCCACCGGCACGGCGAGGATCTTCTCGTCGGCGCCGGCCTCGTCCTGCATCACCAGCGCGCCGATCGGGCGGCAGCGGATCACCGCGCCCGGCACCACCGGCACCTGGCTGATCACCACCACGTCGCACGGGTCGCCGTCCATGGACAGGGTATGCGGGATGAAGCCGTAATTCCCCGGATAGTACATGGCGGTGTGCAGGAAACGGTCGACGAACAGGGCGCCCGACTCCTTGTCCAGCTCGTACTTCACCGGCACCCCGCCCAGCGGGATCTCGATGATGACGTTGATGTCGCCGGGCGGATTGACGCCGGCCGTGATCCTGTCGAGGTTCATCTGCGCTCCTGGTCGTTCACTTGGCGGTGCGGAGCAGCCGACGGCCGCGCCACGCCTGAGGACGCCCCCAGACTGCCCGCCGTTTCGCGCAGCTTGTTACCGGCAAGAGCCGCCGATTGACAGCCCGAAGTGGCGGTCAGGCCCCGATCTTGCGGGCCATCTCCCATGCCTTTTCTGCAAGGGGCCGCGCCTGCCGGCCGGATTCGGCCGCCTTGGCGCTCGCCGCCGTGCCGGCCTTCACCCTTCCCATGATGCCCTGGGAAATCGCCGCCAGCCGGAAGATGTTGTAGACGAGATAATAGTCCCAGTTGTCGATCCCCGCACGTCCGGTGCGCTCGCAATACATCCGGATGTACTCGTCCTCGGTGGGAATCCCCAGCTCGCGCACGTCGCGGTGGACGAGGCCGGTGGTGTTGGCCTGCGACACCAGGTGATAGGGCATGCAGTTGTAGCTGAAGTCGGCCATGGGATCGCCGATGGTCGACAGCTCCCAGTCCAGGATGCCGATCACCCGCGGCTCGGTCGGGTGGAAGATCATGTTGTCGAGCCGGAAGTCGCCGTGGACGACGCAGGGGCCGTGGTCCGGCGGCAGATTGGCCGGCAGCCAGTCCATCAGCTTGTTCATGGCCTCGATCTCTTCGGTCTCGGACAGCCGGTACTGCTTCGACCAGACATGGATCTGGCGGGCGATGTAGTCGCTGGCCTTGCCGAAATCCTCGAGACCGATGGCGCGGAAGTCGGCCTTGTGCAGGCGCGCCAGCGCGTCGACCATGCCCTCGTAGATGGCCAGGCGCCCTTCCTTCGGTACTTCCGGCAGGTCCGGCGTCCAGAAGATGCGGCCGTCGAGGCAATCCATGATGTAGAACCAGGTGCCGACGACGCTGTCATCGGTGCACAGCGCATAGGTCTTCGGCACCGGCACGTCGGTCTTGCCCAGCGCGGTGATCACCTTGTACTCGCGGTCGACGGCGTGGGCCGATTTGAGCAGCTCGCCCGGCGGCTTGCGGCGCATGACGTAGCGCTTGCCGCCGGCGTCGAGCATGAAGGTGGGATTGGACTGGCCGCCCTTGAACTGGGCCACGTTGAGCTGGCCGGAGAAGCCCTCGACGTTCTTTTCCATGAACGCCTGCAGCTTCGAAACGTCGAAGCGGTGCTGCTCGCGCACCTCCTGGGTGCCGGAAAATTCGGTCGCGCGGTCGATCGCCATGCCTGTCCCCGTGATGCAGGTTCGTTGTGCCCGGCGGGCATGGCCTTTTTTAGCGCAAATCGGCGGGCTGTAAAGCGGCGGACCTACGTCATTGTCCCTATTGGACTAAGCGGGCCATCCGGGTCACCGTAGGCCAAGGCACAGGAGTACGGCGTGACGATTGGTTCGGGACGAGTGAAGGCGCTGTGGCGCCATCCGGTGAAGTCCATGCAGGGCGAGATGCTCGATAGCGCATGGTTCGATGAAAAGGGAATGCTGGGCGACCGGGCCTATGCGGTGCTCGACATGGTGACCGGCATCGTCGCCAGCGCCAAGCACCCCACCAAGTGGGGCAAGCTGCTGACCTGCCGCGCCGCGTTCATCGCCGAGCCAGAGCCGGGCCGGCCGCTGCCGCCGATCCGCATCGTGTTTCCCGACGGTACCGAGATCGCCAGCACCAACGACGCCGTCGACGACCTGCTGTCGGCCTTTCTGGGACGCGAGGTGCGGCTGATCTCGAAGCCGCCCGCCGCCGCCGAGCGCGAGGCCGACCGCACCGAGGGCGAGCTGGGCAGCGCCAAGGACGTGCGGCAGGAAGCGCTGGGGCTGGCCGCGCCCGGCACATTCCTCGACTTCGCGCCGATCCATGTGCTGAGCACCACCACGCTGGACAGCCTGGCCGCGCGGGCGCCCGACAGCCGGTTCGACCCGCGCCGCTTCCGGCCCAACATCCTGATCGCGGGCGACGGCCTGGCCGAGCACGAATGGCCGGGCTCCAGCGCTGCCGTCGGCCCGCTGGAGATGAAGTTCATCGACCCGACGCCGCGCTGCGTGATGACCACGCTGGCCCAGGCCGACCTGCCGCGCGACCCGGCGGTGTTCGCCGCCGCCGCGCCGGTCAAGGCCCGCAGCATCACCTTCGCCCCGGGCGAGATGATGTCGGTGATCGCCGGCGTCCATGCCTGCGCCGTCAACGAGGGCGTGATCGCGGTGGGCGACAGGCTCTATGGGCTGACGTGATAGCAAGCGGCAATCAATTTCGGCAACAGCGGCGTTAGTCGGATATCAGAACTGCATCAAACGCCTCTCCGGTCCAGATTACAACCGAAGCCGACGCCTCCTTGTTGCCAAACATGAGTTCGCCGCCCCGCAGATCGACGAAAGTTCTCGCACAGGGCTCGTCATCGGATCCACCACCCTTGCCGCACCACGTTTCGAACCTGCCGGATTTTGCGGTGTCGAGAAACGGATCATTAACCCCAGGCGGATCATAGCGCTCGACGACGACAGAAGGGTGCCCCGCCGCACCCCGTCGGATGATGATTTCCTGCCCGCCCCCGGGCGTCTGCACGAAGGCCGCTAGATCAGGCCTTCCGTCGAAATCGAAATCGCCGGTTATGGGGGCAGGAAGCCCAGAGAGTGCAGCTGCGAGGATCACTGTGGCGAACATTGTGCCTCTTTCCTCTACCGTCCCACCGCCCGCCAGCCGATGTCCCGGCGGCAGAAACCATTGGGCCAGTCGATCCTGTCGACGGCCTCGTAGGCCTTCTTCCGCGCCTCGGCGATGGTCGCGCCCATGGCGGTGACGGCGAGCACCCGGCCGCCATTGGCGACGACCTTGCCGTCCTTCAGCGCGGTGCCGGCGTGGAACACCTGGACGCCGTCCTGGCCTGCCTCGTCCAGGCCGCCGATGACGGTGCCCTTCTGGTAGTCGCCCGGATAGCCGTTGGCCGCCATCACAACGGCGAGCGCGGGCTCGTCGTGCCAGCGCAGGTCGAAGTTGGCGAGCTGGCCATCGGCCGACGCGATCAGCGCGGGCAGGATGTCGGACTTGAGGCGCATCATCAGCACCTGGCATTCGGGGTCGCCGAAGCGGGCGTTGTATTCGATCAGTTGCGGGCCCTTGTCGGTGATCATCAGCCCGGCGAACAGCACGCCGCGGAATTGGCGGCCCTCGGCGTTCATGGCGGCGACGGTGGGGCGGATGATGCGGTCCATGGTGGCGTCGATCATCGCCTGGGTCATCACCGGCGCGGGCGAGTAGGCGCCCATGCCGCCGGTGTTGGGGCCGGTGTCGCCGTCGAAGGCCCGCTTGTGGTCCTGGGCGGTGGCAAGCGCCAGCGCGTGCTCGCCGTCGACCAGCGCGAAGAAGCTGGCCTCCTCGCCGATCATCCATTCCTCGACCACCACCTCGGCGCCCGCCGCGCCGAACTTGCCGCCGAAGATCTCGTCGATGGCAGCGATGGCCTGGTCTTCGGTTTCGGCCATGATCACGCCCTTGCCGGCGGCGAGGCCGTCGGCTTTCACCACGATGGGCGCGCCCTTTTCCTTGACGAACGCGCGGGCCGAGGCCGCGTCGGCGAAGCGGCCATAGGCGGCGGTGGGGATGCCATACTTGGCGCAAAGGTCCTTGGTGAAGCCCTTGGAGCCTTCGAGCGCCGCCGCGTCGGCACGCGGTCCGAACGCCATGATGCCGGCCTCGGCCAGCCGGTCGACCAGGCCCATGACCAGCGGCACTTCGGGTCCGACGACCACGAAGTCGATGGCCTCGTCGTTGCAGAAGCTCACGATTCCGTCCAGGTCCTCGGCGGCGACCGGCACGCATTCGGCGTCGCGCGCGATGCCGGCGTTGCCGGGCGCGCAATACAGCTTGGTGCACAGGGGCGAGGCGGCAATCGCCCAGCAGAGGGCGTGCTCGCGGCCGCCCGAGCCGACGACGAGAACCTTCATGCCGCTCTCCTTTCATCCGGGGAGCGGCTCTTGTAGCATAGGCCTCCATGAGCACAAGTCCCACGGCCGGCGCGTCGCCGAACGTCCCCGAATATTCGGTCGGCGAACTCTCCAACGCCATCAGGAAGACGCTGGAGACGCGGTTCGATCACGTGCGCGTGCGCGGCGAGATCACCGAATTCATGGCCGCCCGCTCGGGCCATCTCTACATGTGCCTGAAGGACGAGGCCGCCAAGGTGAAGGCGGTGATGTGGAAGGGCACCACCGGCCGCCTGACGTTCCGGCCCGAGGACGGGCTGGAGGTGGTGGTGACCGGCAAGCTCACCACCTACGGCCCGCGCTCGGAATACCAGCTGGTGATCGAGAGCATGGAGCCGGCCGGCGCCGGCGCGCTGATGGCGCTGCTGGAGGAACGCCGCCGGAAACTGGCCGCCGAGGGCCTGTTCGACGCCGCCCGCAAGCGGCCGATCCCCTATCTGCCGGCGGTGATCGGCGTCGTCACTTCGCCGACCGGCGCGGTGATCCGCGACATCCTGCACCGCCTCGCCGACCGCTTCCCGCGCCACGTGCTGGTGTGGCCGGTGCTGGTGCAGGGGCCGGACGCCGCCGGGCAGGTGGCCGCCGCCATCAACGGCTTCAACGCCCTCTTGCCGGGCGGGAAGGTGCCGCGCCCGGACGTGCTGATCGTGGCGCGCGGCGGCGGCAGCCTCGAGGATCTGTGGGCGTTCAACGAGGAGATCGTGGTGCGCGCCGCCGCCGCCAGCCAGATCCCGCTGATCTCGGCCGTGGGCCACGAGACCGACACCACCTTGATCGACCACGCCTCCGACCGGCGCGCGCCGACGCCCACCGCCGCCGCCGAAATGGCCGTGCCGGTGCGCGAGGACCTGCTCGACCGCATCGCCGGGCTGGAACGGCGGCACCGGCAGGGCACCCGCCGGCTGATGGACGAGCGCCGCACCGCGCTGACGGCGGCGGCGCGGGCGCTGCCCGACCTCAACGCCCTGCTGGGCCTGCGCCAGCAGCGCTTCGACGAGCTGTCCGAGCGCCTGCCGCGGGCGCTGGTCGCCAACACCCAGGCGCACCGCCACAGGCTGGCCGACGCGGCGGGC
>CAMBYA010000143.1 GCA_945872035.1 Rhizobium sp. Q54 | reverse complement strand
TGGCGGTGCTGTTCTCGGACGAGCGGCGCTTCACCGGCTGGTTCCTGCTGGGCTCGGCGGCCGCCTTCCTGGTGCTGTGGCTCGCGGGGCTGGGCCTGATGCGGGTCGCCGCCTACTTGCCGCGACCGTCCAGCACCGCCTGGCGCATGGCGCTCGCCAACCTGCACCGGCCCGGCGCGGCGACACCGAACGTGGTGCTGTCGCTGGGGTTGGGGCTGACCCTGCTGGTCACCGTCGCCCAGATCACCGCCAACCTGTCGGCGCAGATCAAAGATGGCGTCCCCGCCGATGCGCCGTCCTACTATTTCATCGACATCCAGCCTGACCAGATCGATGGCTTCGAGACGCTGGTGCGCGGCCTTCCCGGCGTCGCGGCGGTCGACCGCGCGCCGATGCTGCGCGCCTCGATCACCGAGGTGAACGGCGTCCGCGCCCAGGACGCCAAGGTGTCGGCAGACGCCCAGTGGGCGCTGCGCGGCGATCGCGGCCTGACCTATGCGGCGGAGTTGCCGAAGCAGAACACCATCGTCGCCGGCGACTGGTGGGCAGCGGACTATGCCGGCCCGCCACAGATTTCATTCGACGCCCAGCTGGCCGAAGGCATGAACCTGACCGTGGGCGATACGCTCGGCTTCAACATCATGGGCCGGCCGATCACCGCGACCATCGCCAATTTGCGCGAGATCGACTGGTCGGGCATGGGGATGAACTTCTCGGTGATCTTCGCGCCGGGCACGCTCGAGAACGCGCCGCACGCCCATCTTGCCACCGTGCGCGTCGACGAGGCCAACGAGGCCGGCGTCGATCGCGCGGTCGCGCGCGACTATCCCAACGTCACGTCGGTCCGGGTGCGCGACGTGCTGGCGACCGTCAACGTCCTGCTCAAGCAAATCAACCAGGCTGTCTCCGGCGCCGCGTCGGCGGCGCTGATCGCCGGCATCGTCGTACTGGCGGGCGCCATGGCCGCCGGCTACAGCGAGCGGGTGCGCGATTCGGTCATTCTCAAGGTACTGGGCGCGCGCCGTGCCGATATCGCCCGTGTCTATCTGATCGAATACGCCCTGATGGGCTTGATCACCGCTTTGATCGCCATGGCGCTTGGCACCCTGGCGGCCTGGCTGGTGATCACCCGAATCATGGAGGCGCGCTGGAGCCTGCACCCCGAAATCCTTGTGGCGACCGCCGCCGTGGGACTGGCGGTGACCGTGGCGTTCGGCTTCCTGGGGACCTGGCGCGCCCTTGGCGAGAGGCCCGCGCCGCATTTGCGGGTAGATTAACAGAAGTTTTCCAAATGCTTTCTCTTGAAACCTGAGGCAACCGCCTCGATATTAGAGCGCATTGGTTCGGGCCTCATGCATGGCTCGTTTTCATCAAGGAGTCTGTCAGCAATGGCACAGGACTACAGAACGCCTTACAGCGTGGGCACGGGGACTGCCGCCGACATCGATCGCGGCCTCCGCGCGCACATGCTGCATGTTTACAACTACATGGCATCGGGCGTGCTGCTTACCGGCATCATCGCCATGGTAATCTCGAACATGGCCGTCACCGATAGCGGCGAGCTCACCGCGCTCGGCCAGGCGATCTACTTGTCGCCGCTGAAGTGGGTGGTCATGCTGTCGCCGCTCGCCCTTGTGATGGTGATGAGCTTTGGCCTCAACAAGCTCAATCTCTTCGCCTTGCAGGCAACGTACTGGGCCTACGCGGCGCTGATGGGCCTGTCGCTCAGCAGCATCTTCCTGATGTACACCGGCGAGAGCATCGCCAAGGTGTTCTTCATCTCGGCGGCGATGTTCGGCTCGCTCAGCCTGTACGGCTACACCACCAAGCGCGATCTCGGCCCGCTCGGCAAGTTCATGTTCATGGGCCTGATCGGCATCATCATCGCCAGCGTCGTGAACATCTTCATGGCCTCGTCGATGATGTCATTCGTGATCTCGGTGATCGGCGTCATCGTGTTCGCCGGCCTGACCGCCTACGACACCCAGAAGATCAAGGAACTCTACTACGCGGGCTATGGCGAGGAGCAGACCGCCAAGCTCTCGATCATGGGCGCGCTTACTCTCTACCTGGATTTTATCAATCTGTTCATCATGCTGCTCCAGCTTTTCGGCGCTCGGAAAGAATAGCGGTACGCGTCAGCCAAGCGGAACGCCCGGCCCAGTGCCGGGCGTTTTCGTTTGGTCGGAGGGGATGTTCAGTCGACGACGTTGAGCCGCTTGCGGTCGAAGAAGCGCAGCACCGCTTCCAGGTCGTGGCCGCGCTTCAGGATCTGGTTGCCCGGCGCCAGGATGGCGAACGCGCCCTGGCGCTTGGCCCATCTGGGGCATTTCACGATGCGGTAGAGCGGCATTTCGCTGGCCCGCCGGAACACCGAGAACACGGCGCGCTCGGCGCCGTCGGCCATGGCGTAATCCCGCCATTCGCCTGCGGCGACCATCTGGCCGTACACCCGCAGGATCTGATCGAGCTCGCGCCGGTTGAAGAAGATGCTAGGCGGTGTCGCGCGGTACTCCGCGAGGCTGGTCACGTTTTGCATAGTCCGATTAAACCGCCTCGTTCGCAAAAATGTAAACATCAAATCGGCTGTCCACCCGCCATGGAAAAGCGACGAAAAGACCTCGCGAATGCCGGCGCCGGACCCCAATCGCGCCACAATCCGGAGCGACTATCTGATTGTTGGCCTCGTCGCCCGGTCGTGTCAGTCGGATCTGTAGCCCCCAAGCCCATTTCATCTCATGCGACCGGGCATTTCATTTCCGGGCCGCGACAATCCCCCGAATTCATCTGAAGATAGCGTCTTGATGCGGCGCCGGGTGTTTCCTCTGTAGCCGTTCGCCAGAACGAGGAGCCCCCGATGACGCAAGCCGCCGCCGAAACCCACGAATTCCAGGCCGAGGTCGCCCGGCTGCTGAACATGATGGTCCGCTCGGTCTATTCCGAGACCGAGATATTCCTGCGCGAGCTGATCTCCAATGCCTCCGACGCCTGCGACCGGCTGCGCTATGAGGCGCTGACCAACGCGGCGCTCACTGAGGGCGACGCCGCGCTGCGGATTGCCGTGACGGCGGACAAGGCGGCCAGGACGCTGACCATCGCCGACAACGGCATCGGCATGAACCACGACGACCTGATCGCCAATCTGGGAACCATCGCGCGTTCGGGCACGGCGGCCTTCATGGAAAAGCTCAGCGGCGATTCGAAAAAGGACGTCTCGCTGATCGGCCAGTTCGGCGTCGGCTTCTATTCGGCCTTCATGGTCGCCGACAGCGTCGAGGTCACCAGCCGCAAGGCTGGCGACGAGCAAGCCTGGAAATGGTCGTCCGACGGCCAGGGCAGCTACACGCTCGAACCCGCCGAGCGCGCCGGGCGCGGCACCACCATCGTCCTGCATGTCCGCGCCGACGAGGAGGAGTATCTCGACGCCGACCGGCTCCGGCATATCGTCACGACCTATTCGGATCATATCGCCTTCCCGATTCACCTGTCCGAGGTGAAGGACGGCGAAACCACCGAGGAGGAATCGGTCAACAAGGGATCGGCGCTGTGGACGCGGCCGAAGGCCGACGTGACCGAGGAGCAGTACACCGCGTTCTACCGCCATGCCGGCCATGCCTTCGACGAGCCGGCGTTGACGCTGCATTACCGCGCGGAAGGCACCATCGACTATACCGCGCTGCTGTTCGTGCCCTCCGAGCGGCCCATGGACCTGTTCGATCCGGCGCGCAAGCCGCGGGTGAAGCTCTACGTCAAGCGGGTGTTCATCACCGACGACACCGACGATCTGATCCCCGGCTGGCTGCGCTTCCTGCGCGGCGTCGTCGACTCCGAGGACCTGCCGCTCAACGTCAGCCGCGAAATGCTGCAGAACAACCCGGTCGTCACCCGCATGCGCAAGGCCGTCACCGGCCGTGTCGCCGGCGCGCTGGAGGCAAAGGCGAAGGACGATCCCGAAGGGTTTTCGAAGATCTGGGAGAACTTCGGCGCGGTCATCAAGGAAGGCATCTACGAGGACGGCGAGCGGCGCGCCGCGCTGCTGAAGATCGCCCGCTTCCGATCGACCCATGGCGACGGCTGGACCAGCCTCGAGGACTATCTGGGACGCATGAAGGAGGGTCAGGAGGCGATCTACTACGTCTCCGCCGGCGACGTCGAGGCGGCCAGGCGCAGCCCGCACCTGGAAGGATTCACCGCGCGCGGCGTCGAGGTGCTGCTGCTGACGGATCCGGTCGACGATTTCTGGCTGTCCATGGTGCATGAGCACGAGGGCAAGCCGTTCCGCTCGGTCACCCGCGGCGGCGCCGACCTGTCGACGCTGGGTGACACGAAGGACGAGGAGAAGGCCGACGACGGCCGGTTCACCACTCTGATCGTGGCGCTGAAGGAAGCGCTGGGCGACGCGGTGAAGGACGTGCGCACCACCCACCGGCTGACCGGCAGCGCCGTCTGCCTGGTGGCCGACGAGGGCGATCTCGATATCAACCTGCAGCGCATGCTGAAACTGCACAACCAGCTCGGCTACGAACCGGCGCGCATTCTGGAACTGAACCCGGATCATCCGCTGATCGCCGCGCTCGCGGCGCGGGCCGACCAGCCCGGCGCCCTCGACGCGCTGAAGGACCCAGCGCTGCTGCTGCTCGACCAGGCGCGCATCCTGGAAGGCGAACTGCCGGCGGACCCTGCCGCCTTCGCCAGGCGGATGGCCGACCTGATGGCGAAGGGGTTGAGCTGAGCCGTCGAGGTTGGTCTCGGTTCAATCCGGACGGTCCACCGGACTGGTTCTTCCACGCGCGCGTCGTCGCCAGGCGATCGTGGTCGTGAGCCGCCACAGCAGGTTGACGAGGACATAGGCCGCGGCGCTGGCGACCGGCGCCATGATCGCGATGCCGACGATCAGTGGCTTGCCCAGCGACTGGAGGCGCTTCCACCAGAAGTCCACCCAGCCGGCCATCCCCGTTTCGGACGGCGTCAGCGACTGCTCCGTCACCGGCTTGGTGGTGTCGCCGGTTACTGCCGCGCCCAGCCGATAGGCCGCGTAGTAGAGCGGCCCGAATGTCAGCGGATTGCTGACCAGCGTGCTGCCGACAGCAACCGGCAGGCTCGCGCGCAGCAGAACCGCGGCGCCGGCCGAAAGCGGTATCTGGGCCACCGGGATCAGCAGCCCGAAGAACACACCGAGCGCGCAGCCGAGCGCTACGCCGCGCCGGGAGAAGTGCCAGACGCGCGGATGGTGCAAGGCCGGACCGATCCACTTCAGCCAGCGGTTGGCACGAAGCGAATCCGAGTTGGGAAGGTACCGCTTGAGTCGTCGCTTCATGGGACCGATGCCTGTGGGACGACCGGCCAAATCGCGAGCCAGGCGTCCACAATTCACTATAGACCGGCCCTTGGACCGCCGCGCTTGATATTGGCGCGCATAGCGCCGTGACAAGCCCGGTCAGCCCGGATGTCCGGCCTCCTGTTCGGCCGGCCGGACGGACGGACCGAGCGTGGCCCAGCCGGCGTCGGTGCCCGTCGGCGGCAGGTCGGGCTTCACCAACTGGTGCAAGTAGGCCTTGGCGATCATGTTCGCCGTGATCGGCGCGGTCAGGAACAGGAACAGGGTGATGCCCAGCTCGTGGATCGACGCCCGCCCGTCCGTCAGCAGGAAATAGCCCATCGAGCCCAGCAGGCAGCCGCCGACGCCCAGCGTGGTCGCCTTGGTCGGGGCGTGCAGGCGGGCCATCAGGTCGGGCAGCTTCACCAGTCCGAACGAGCCGACCAGCGCGAACAGCGCGCCGGTGACCAGCAGCAGCGATATCAGGATTTCGGCGGCGATTGTCATGGCATCCTCATTCGATCACGTCGCCGCGCAGCAGGAATCGGCACAGGGCGACGGTGGATACGAAGCCGACCATGGCGAACATCAGCGCCGCCTCGAAATACAGTGCCGAATCCCAGCGGATGCCGGCGAGCACGATCAGCGCGATGGCATTGATCGTCATCGTGTCGAGCGCAAGGATACGGTCGGCCGCCAGCGGGCCGCGCGCCAGCCGCCACAGGTTCAGCAGCAGCGCCAGGGCGAAGCACGCCAGAGCGAAGGTGATCGCATGGTCGATCATCAGAAAATCTCCTTCAGCCGCGCCTCGTAGCGGCTTTTGATCTGGGCGACGGTGGCGTCGGCGTCTGGGGCGTTGAGGCAATGCACCAGCAGGCTGCGCCCATCGCTTGACAGGTCGGCCGAGACAGTGCCCGGCGTCATCGTGATCGTGCCGGCGAGCACCGTGATCGCTTCCGGCGACGTCAGGTCCAGCGGCACGACGATCCAGCGGGTCCGCAGATCGTCGTTGCGCTTGGTCACGATCCACCAGGCGACCTGCACGTTGGCGACCAGGATGTCCCACATCACGACGAAACCGTAGGCAACGGCGGCCCGCCAGCTTCGGATCTGCGGCTTGTCGGGCCAGAACCGGGCGGTG
>CAMBYA010000142.1 GCA_945872035.1 Rhizobium sp. Q54 | reverse complement strand
GGTGCCGGCCGCTGCCCGGCCGGTGCTGCCCGCGGTCTATGACGGCGAGGGCCTGCTTGCCGTTCCGTCCTTCGGCTTCCGGCGTCGGGGCGCGCATATCCCTGACGTGACGCTCGATTTCCTGCCCCGACACCATTTGCCGGCAGCCGCGTTTCCCGGTTGATCGGCGCGGTGCCTCAGAGTGCTTGTCTGCCCCGGCAAACACCCTATCTTTGACGGACGGCCCGGAAGGCGGGCGCGTCACGTCGGAAAACGGGAACTCCCTTGAACAATCTCGGTCGCAATCTCTTCATCTGGGCGCTGGTGGCGTTGATCGTCATCGTGCTGTTCAGCCAGTTCCAGCAGTCCGGCACGAATACGCCGACGGAAAAGGTTGGCTTCTCCCAGTTCCTCGACAGCGTCAATGCGGGGAACGTCGAGAAAGTGACCATCCAGGGCAACGAGATTGTCGGCCAGTACCGCGAGGGCCAGACGCGGTTCTCGACCCAGTACCAGGACGGCGCCTATCCGGAGCTCGTCAGCGTCCTGCGGGACAAAAAGGTCGACGTCACCTTCAAGCAGCCGGAGACCAGCAATTTCTGGGCGATCCTGATCAATGTGGGGCCCATGCTGCTGCTGGTTGCCGTCTGGATCTTCATCATGCGGCAGATGCAGGCCGGTTCCGGCCGCGCCATGGGCTTCGGCAAGTCCAAGGCCAAGCTGCTCAACGAACGCACCGACCGCGTGACGTTCGACGACGTGGCCGGCGTGGAAGAGGCCAAGGAAGAGGTGCAGGAGATCGTCGAGTTCCTGCGCGATCCGCAGAAATTCCAGCGCCTGGGCGGCAAGATCCCGCGCGGCGCCTTGCTGGTCGGTCCGCCCGGTACCGGGAAGACCCTGCTCGCCCGCGCGATCGCCGGTGAAGCGAACGTGCCGTTCTTCAGCATTTCGGGCTCGGATTTCGTCGAGATGTTCGTCGGCGTCGGCGCCAGCCGCGTGCGCGACATGTTCGAACAGGCGAAGAAGAACGCGCCCTGCATCGTCTTCATCGATGAAATCGACGCGGTCGGCCGCCATCGCGGCGCCGGCCTGGGCGGCGGCAACGACGAGCGCGAGCAGACCCTCAACCAGCTGCTGGTCGAGATGGACGGCTTCGAGGAAAACGAAGGCGTCATCATCATCGCCGCCACCAACCGTCCCGACGTGCTGGACCCGGCGCTGCTGCGCCCGGGCCGCTTCGACCGCCAGGTGGTGGTGCCGAACCCGGACGTGCTCGGCCGCGAGCGTATCCTGAAGGTGCATATGCGCCGGGTGCCGCTGGCGCCGGACGTCGAGGCCAAGGTGATCGCCCGTGGCACGCCGGGTTTCTCCGGCGCCGACCTCGCCAATCTTGTCAACGAGGCTGCCCTGCTGGCCGCGCGCAAGAACAAGAAGGTCGTGTCCATGGCCGAGTTCGAGGATGCCAAGGACAAGGTGATGATGGGTCCGGAACGCCGTTCCATGGTCATGGACGAGGACGAGAAGCGCCTGACGGCCTATCACGAGGCCGGTCACGCCCTCGTCGGCCTGAAGGTGTCCGACACCGACCCGATCCACAAGGCGACCATCATCCCGCGCGGCCGTGCGCTGGGCATGGTCATGTACCTTCCCGAGAAGGACAAGCTGTCGCAGACCCGCGAGCAGATGCATTCGCGCCTCGCCGTGATGATGGGCGGCCGCATCGCCGAGGAGCTGATCTTCGGCTACGACAAGGTGACCTCGGGCGCGTCGTCGGACATCTCCGGCGCCACGCGGCTGGCCAAGGCCATGGTCACCCGCTGGGGCATGAGCGACAAGCTCGGTCCGCTGGCCTATGGCGACAACGAGGAAGAGGTGTTCCTCGGCCATTCCGTTACCCGTACCCAGAACATGTCCGAGGAAACCTCGCGCATGGTCGACGCAGAAGTGCGCAAGTTCGTCGAGGACGCCTACGCCCAGGCACGCCAGATCCTCACCGACCACAATGACGACCTGCACCGCATCGCCCAGGCGCTGCTGGAGTACGAGACACTGACCGGCGAGGAAATCCGCGCCCTGTTGCGCGGCGAGGAAATCGACCGCCCGGATGACACCCCGGAGCCGACCCCGCCGCCGTCCAAGCCGCGCACCGTTCCCAGCGCCGGCCGCGGTCCCCGCGGCGCGTCGCCGGAGCCCCAGCCCGGCACTTGAATACGTCTTCCGCCTGGATTTCGCATCCACCGATGGGGCCGCTCGTCTTCGAGCGGCCCCTCGTCATGGGCGTCCTGAACGTCACGCCCGACAGCTTCTCCGACGGCGGCCGGTATCTTGACCCCGATGCAGCTATCGCGCAGGCGCAGCGGCTGATCGACAAGGGCGCTGACATCATCGATGTCGGCGGTGAATCCACCCGGCCCGGTGCGGACCCGGTCGACGTCGACGAGGAACTGCGCCGCGTCCTGCCGGTCATCGCGGCGCTGCGCGGCATCGGCGTGCCGCTCTCCATCGACACCCGCCATGCCGCCGTCATGCGCGCGGCCCTGGGCAGGGGGGCTGCGATCATCAATGACGTTTCGGCGCTGACCGCCGATCCCGACAGCCTCGCGGTCGCCGCCGCCTCGGATGCGCCGGTGATCCTGATGCATGCGCGCGGCGATCCCCGCACCATGCAGGAGAGCCCCGTCTACGAGGACGTGGTCGCCGAGGTGCATGCGTATCTGGAACAGCGCATCGAAGCGTGTGTCGGCGCGGGAATCGATGCCGCGCGGCTGATCGTCGATCCCGGCATTGGCTTCGGCAAGACGCTGGAGCACAATCTGACCCTGCTCCGCAATCTGCACCGGTTCCACGATCTGGGCTGTCCGTTGCTGCTGGGTGTCTCGCGCAAGAGCTTTCTGGGCCGGCTGTCCGGAGGAGCCCCCGCCCACGGACGGCTGCCCGGCTCGCTGGCAGCCGCGCTTGCGGCGATTCATCAGGGCGTGCATATTCTGCGTGTCCATGACGTGGCCGAAACCCGCCAGGCGCTGGCCGTCTGGCAGGCGATCTTTCCCGGCACCACGACAGAGAGCTCATGAACAAGCGACACTATTTCGGCACCGACGGCATCCGCGGCACCGCCAATACGCCGCCGATGACGGCGGAGGTAGCGCTGCGCGTCGGCATGGCGGCAGGCGCCCAGTTCCGGCGCGGCGACCATCGCCACCGCGTGGTCATCGCCAAGGATACGCGGCTGTCCGGCTATATGCTGGAAGCGGCGATGACGGCGGGCTTCACATCGGTGGGCATGGACGTGGTGCTGGTCGGTCCGATGCCGACGCCGGCCACCGCCATGCTGACCCGGTCCATGCGCGCCGATCTGGGCGTGATGATCTCGGCGTCGCACAATCCGTTCGAGGACAACGGCATCAAGCTGTTCGGGCCCGACGGGTTCAAGCTGTCCGACACCATCGAGGCCGAGATCGAGGCGCGTCTCGAAAGCGGCAGGGACCTGGACGTCGCTGCCTCGAACGATATCGGCCGCGCCCGCCGGCTCGACGACAACGGCCATGGCCGCTACATCGAGGTGGTCAAGAGCACGTTTCCCGCCGGCCGGGCGCTGGACGGCCTAAAGGTCGTGATCGACTGTGCAAACGGCGCCGCCTACCGGGTGGCGCCCATCGTGCTGACCGAGCTGGGCGCCGAGATCGTGCCGATCGGCGTCAGCCCGGACGGCCTCAACATCAACAAGGGCTGCGGCTCCACCGACACGGCGCTGATGCAGCGGACGGTGCGCGAAAGCGGCGCCCATCTGGGCATCGCACTCGACGGCGACGCCGACCGGGTGCTGATGGCCGACGAGAACGGCGACCTGCTGGACGGCGACCAGCTGATGGGACTGATCGCCGCCTACTGGCACCGCACCGGCAGGCTGCGCGGCGGCTGCCTGGTCAGCACCGTCATGTCCAATCTGGGGCTGGAGAACTACCTGCATGCGCAGGGCATCGGCCTGGCGCGCACCGCCGTGGGCGACCGCTACGTGGTCGAGCATATGCGCAAACATGGCTGCAACCTGGGCGGCGAGCAGTCGGGCCACATCGTGATGACCGACTACACCACGACGGGCGACGGCCTGATCGCCGCGCTGCAGGTGATGGCGGTCGTGCTGGAAGCCGGCAGGCCGGCGAGCGAGACCTGCCGGGTGTTCACGCCGCTGCCGCAGGTGCTCAAGAACGTCAAGGCTGGCCGTGCCGTCCTCGAAGACTCCGCCGTGAAGGCTGCCATTGCCGACGGCGAGGCGCGGTTGAAAGGCTCCGGCCGGGTGCTGATCCGCCCGTCCGGCACCGAACCCAAGATCCGGGTGATGGCCGAGGGCGAGGACCAGGCGCTGGTGAACGCCGTGGTCGACGACATCGCCGACGTCATCTCCCGGGCGGCTGCCTGATGCAAGGGCGCGTTCTCATCGTCGCCGGCTCGGATTCGGGCGGCGGCGCGGGCATCCAGGCCGACATCAAGGCGGTGACCATGCTGGGCGGGTTCGCCGCCACGGCGATCACCGCGCTCACCGCCCAGAACACGCTGGGCGTCCACGGCATTCTCGGCATCGATCCCGGCTTCATCCGGCAGCAGATGCAGGTGGTGCTGCGCGACATCGGCGCCGACTGCCTCAAGACCGGCATGCTGCACAGCGCCGAGGTGATCGAGACGGTCGCCGCGACCATCGCGGAAGAGGCGGCGGGCATGAAGCTGGTGGTCGATCCGGTGATGGTGGCCAAGGGCGGCGCCGCGCTGCTGCAGGACAGCGCCGCCAGTGCGCTGATCGCCCTGATGGTGCCCCGGGCCACGGTGCTGACACCCAACCTGCCCGAGGCCGAGGCGCTGACCGGCCTGAAGGTCGCCGACCTCGACGGCATGCGCCGGGCCGCCGCCGCGCTGCTCAAGCTGGGCCCGAAGGCCGTGCTGGTGAAGGGCGGCCACCTGGACGGCCCGGTGCTGTTCGACCTGCTGCTGACCGCGGACGGCGAGACCGTTTTCGAGTCCCGCCGCATCGATACCAGCCACACCCACGGCACCGGCTGCACCCTCGCCAGCGCCATCGCCACCGGCCTCGCGCAGGGGATGGACGTCGCCGCCTCGGTCGCGCGCGCCCGGGACTACGTCCACCGCGCCATCGCCACCGCGCCGGGCCTCGGTCACGGCCACGGACCGCTCAATCACGGTCATCCACTCGAGCGCTGAATCCGTACCGGATACCGCCAGTTTGATGCGTCTGCCGCACGCCTCGCGCGCGGAACTGCAACGTTGACATGGTAGGGCTCCTCCCTATTATCCGCCGCGAACCGATGACCGCTCAAAAAAAAGCGCTACACAGACAGCCTGAACCTCACCGGGAAACCATCATGAAACCGACCGAACGGCCCCGTTCGCCCTTCTTCTCGTCCGGCCCCTGCGCGAAGCGTCCCGGCTGGTCGGTCGACGCGCTGAAGGACGCCTGCATCGGCCGGTCGCATCGCTCCAAGCTGGGCAAGGCCAAGCTCGCCGAAGCCATCGACCGTACCCGCGCCGTGCTGGGCGTGCCGGCCGACTACCGCATCGGCATCGTACCGGCGTCTGACACCGGCGCCGTCGAGATGGCGCTGTGGTCCATGCTGGGCGCGCGCGGCGTCGACATGCTGGCGTGGGAGAGCTTCGGCGCCGGCTGGGTGACCGACGTGGTCAAGCAGCTGAAGCTGCCTGACGTGCGCACCATGGAAGCCGGCTATGGCGAGATTGTCGACCTGTCGACGGTCGACACCGACCGTGACGTGGTGTTCACCTGGAACGGCACCACCTCGGGCGTGAAGGTCCCCAACGGCGACTGGATCAAGGACGACCGCCAGGGCCTGACCATCTGCGACGCCACATCGGCGGTCTTCGCCATGGACATGCCATGGGACAAGCTCGACGTTGTCACCTTCTCCTGGCAGAAGGTGATGGGCGGCGAGGGCGGCCACGGCATGCTGATCCTGAGCCCGCGTGCTGTTGATCGGCTGCTGAGCTACAAGCCGGCCTGGCCGCTTCCCAAGGTGTTCCGCCTGACCTCGGGCGGCAAGCTGATCGAGGGTATCTTTCAGGGCGAGACCATCAACACCCCGTCCATGATCTGCGTCGAGGACTACATCGATGCGCTGGTCTGGGCCGAGGGCATCGGCGGCCTGCCGGCGCTGATCAAGCGCTCGAACGCCAATCTGGGCGTGCTCGAGGACTGGGTCGCGTCGAAGAACTGGGTCAGCTTCCTCGCCGAGGACAAGGCGATCCGCTCGAATACGTCCGTGTGCTTCAAGATCGTCGACCCCTGGTTCGAAGGCCTGGGCGGCGACGACGCCAAGGCGGACGTGCCGAAGAAGATCGCCTCCCTGCTCGAGAAGGAAGGCGTTGCTTACGACATCAACGGATACAGGGATGCTCCCGCCGGCCTGCGCATCTGGGCCGGCGCCACCGTCGAGGCCAGCGACCTGAAGGCGCTGACGCCGTGGCTGGACTGGGCGTTCAACGAGGT
>CAMBYA010000141.1 GCA_945872035.1 Rhizobium sp. Q54 | reverse complement strand
ACCTACAAAAGGCTCAGAGCCACCGGGAAGCCAGCAAAGCTTGCCCTCATCGCCGTCGCTCGAAAACTCATCGTCACCGCAAACGCCGTCATCAAAACACAGACACCGTTCCGCGCTTAACACAGTTGCCCGCGTGCGCGGGGATGACGATATAATTTTGGAGTAAACCCCTACGGCCGCGCCACCGGCGCGCCGAACTCCTGCGGCGCCGGGTCGACCGCGGTCATGCCCGACGGGGTGATCTGGATCACGGCCAGGCCGCGCTCGGCGACGCCTTCGCGGTTGAATCGGAACACGCCGTCGATTCCGGCGAAGCCCTTGGCGTCGGTCAGCGCCGACGCCGTGAACGGCCGGTCCGGGTGCATCTTCTTCAGCGCGGCGACCAGCGCCACCGCGTCATAGGCGATGCTCGACACCCGGGGCGCGGTGCCGCCATAGACCCTGCCGTAATGGTTCGAGAAGGTGATCCCGGTCTCGGGCGGCGGGCCGGCATAGAACGCCCCGGCCAGCGCCGGTTCGTTCTTCAGGCTGGCATCGTCCCACAGGCCGGTGCCGAGGAACTTCACCTTGTCCGGCTCGATGTCGTAATAGGGCAGCATGGGCGCCAGCGTCTTCAGCAGCCCGCCGCCGGTCGCGATCAGCAGCGCGTCGAACTGGTACTCGAACACCGGCTGCGGCACATAGGGCGGCGCGCCGGGAACGGGCGGCGGCACCGGCTCGGTCGACGGCACCTGCACCTTGCGCGCGGCCAGCCGCTGGACCGGCGGGGCCAGCGCCTCCTCGGTCTCCTGGAACGGCTCGATGGCGACGATGGTGCCGCCATATTGGGAGGCGGCGTTGCGCAATGCTTCGGTCACCATGGTGCCGTAGGCCGATTCCGGCACCAGCGCCGCCAGCCGCTTGTAGCCCTGGTCGATGGAGTATTTGACGATCCGCTCCACCTGCTGCTGCGGCGTGAAGCCCAGGATGTAGACGCCGCCGCCGGCCACGGTGCGGTCGGTGGAAAAGCCCACCAGCGGGATGCGGTACTGCTTGGCCACCGGACCGGCGGCGCGGATGGCGTCGGCGAAGATCGGCCCCAGCAGGATCTGCGCGCCGCTGTCGACGGCGTCCTGGGCCGCGCCCGCCGCGCCCTTGGGGCCTTCGGTGTCGCGCGGCAGCAGCACGATGGTCGGGTCCTGCACGTCGAACAGCGCCAGCTGCGCCGCATCCATCATGGCCTGGCCCAGCGCCTGGTTGCGGCCCGACAGCGGCAGCAGCAGCCCGACCTTGGTCACGCCCTTCTCGAAATACTTGTCCGGCCGCTCCGGCAGGGCCGGCGGCTCCTCCTCCGGCGGCGCCGGGGCGGCGACCACCTGAGGCGGCGGCGGCGGCGCGACCACCTCTTCCCGCACGCCGCCGCAGGCGCTCAACGCCAGCATGGACGCCACCAGCAAAAGCGGGCAAAGATGGTTTCGGATCGGCCGGAAGAACGTCATGCAGGCGGGCTCGCGTCGGACAGGCTTGGGCTGAGCAGGAATACGTCATGACTATGGAAGCCCCGGAGGGCCAAGTCAAACTGACGCCCGGTCTTTACCTGGTCGCGACTCCCATCGGCAATCTGCGCGACGTCACCCTGCGGGCGCTCGACGTGCTGCGGTCGGCCAGCGTCGTCGCCTGCGAGGACACAAGGATTACCCGCCGCCTGCTCGACCGCTACGACATCACGACGCCCCTGTCGCGCTACGACGACCACAGCAGCGAGGCCGACCGCCAGCGGCTGATCGACCGCATGAAGGCGGGCGAGGCGGTGGCGCTGGCCAGCGACGCGGGCACGCCGCTGGTCTCCGACCCCGGCTTCAAGCTGGTGCGCGCGGCCATCGCCGAGGGCGTCGACGTGGTGCCGATCCCCGGCCCGTCGTCGGTGCTGGCGGCGCTGTGCCTCGCCGGCCTGCCGACCGACCGGTTCAGCTTCGGCGGCTTCCTGCCGGAAAAGCAGGTGGCGCGCCAGAACGCCCTCAACGAGGCGCTGCGGCTTCCCGGCACCATCGTGGTGTTCGAATCCGCCCGCCGGCTGCCCGCGTCGCTGGCCGACCTGGCGGCCATCGCGCCCGGCCGGCCCGTCGTCGTCGCCCGCGAGCTGACCAAGCATTTCGAGGAGGCGGTGCGCGGCACCGCCGCCGAGCTGGCGGCACGCTATCACAAGGACGGCCCGCCGCGCGGCGAGGTGGTGCTGGTGATCGGCCCGCCCGACGAGGCCGATCCCGACGCCGCCGACCTGGACGCGGCGCTGCGCAGCGCCCTGCGCGACCTGTCGGTGAAGGAGGCGTCCAGCGCCGTCGCCTTCATGCTCAAGCTGCCGCGGCGGCAGGTCTATGCCCGCGCCGTCGAGCTGTCGCAGGCCACCGCATCGCCTGACGATGCGGACTCCGCGAAAAACAACTGATGGCGAGGACCACGGCACAGCGCAGGCGCGCGTTCCGGTCGGGCCGCACCGCCGAGACCCTGTGCTGCTGGCTGCTGCGGCTGAAGGGCTACCGCATCCTCGCGCGCAACTGGAAGACGCCGGTGGGCGAGGCCGACATCGTCGCCCGGCGCGGCCGGCTGCTGGTGTTCGTCGAGGTCAAGGCCCGCGCCACCCACGGCGCCGGCATCGAGGCGGTTTCACCGAAGCAGCAGCGCCGGGTGCGGCGCGCCGCCGAGGTCTATATCGCCGCCCATCCGGCGCTGGCGGCGCTGGACATGCGCTTCGACATCATGACGATTGCACCCCGAAGCTGGCCGACCCATAGTCCGGGCGCCTGGGGATACGACTAGCTAACGGGACGTTCACGTCCCGGGTAAAACGGAGTTTGCTGAAATGAGTCTTGCCGTCGCCATCCAGATGGACCCGATCGCCGGCATCAACATCAACGGCGACAGCACCTTCGCGCTGGCGCTCGAGGCCCAGCGGCGCGGCCACGGCCTCTACTACTACCTGCCCCGCGACCTGAGCTTCGTCCACGGCCGCGTCGTCGCCTTCGCCCACCCGCTGGAGGTGCGGCGCGAGCACGGCAACCATTTCACCCTGGGCGCGGGCGAGACCATCGACCTGGCCACCTTCGACGTGGTGCTGCTGCGCCAGGACCCGCCCTTCGACATGGGCTACATCACCACCACCCACCTGCTCGAGCACGTCCACCCCAAGACGCTGGTGGTGAACGACCCGCACCATGTGCGCAATGCGCCCGAGAAGCTGTTCGTCACCCGCTTCCCCGACCTGATGCCGCCGACCCTGATCAGCGCCGCCAAGCGCGACATCGAGGAGTTCCGCCGCGAGCACCAGGACATCATCATGAAGCCGCTGTTCGGCAATGGCGGCGCCGGCGTGTTCCGGGTCAAGCCCGAGGACGAGAACTTCAATTCGCTGTTCGAGATGTTCACCCAGTTCTACCGCGAGCCCATCGTGGTGCAGCGCTACGTGCCCGAGGTGCGCCAGGGCGACAAGCGCATCATCATCGTCGACGGCCGCGCCGTGGGCGCCATCAACCGGGTCCCGGCGCAGGGCGAGGCGCGCTCCAACATGCATGTGGGCGGCCGCGCCGAGAAGTCGGCGCTGACGAGGCGAGAGAAGGAAATCTGCGAGGCCATCGGCCCGGCGCTGGCCGAGCGCGGCCTGATCTTCGTCGGCATCGACGTCATCGGCGACTACCTGACCGAGATCAACGTCACCTCCCCCACCGGCATCCAGGAAATCGACCGCTTCGACAACGCCAACATCGCCGGCTTGGTATGGGACGCGATCGAGGCCCGGCGGGTGCGGATGTAGTTCTCGCCCGGCACCTCGACGGCACGGCGACGCCGATTCGGTAGCCCCGGCAATCCGGCACGGAATTGCAATGATTTAGCGCTAGCATGACCGCGCCGGAACCGGCCGGAGGGCAGGCGTGAAAAAACGACGCACGGAATTGTTGCCATTTGATGAAACGCATCCAATATCCACGCTCCTAGGAGCGAGGCCCATGGATCTGGACGGCGTTTTCGACAATTCGGGAAGTCTGCAGTCGCCTTCATACGGCGATCTTCACCGCGAGTTCAAATCGGCGCTGACCTACCGGCCCGAGAGCGCGCTGGTCGACGACCTGCCGCGCGGCGACGGCCACACCGTCCTGGTCATTCCCGGCCTGCTCACCACCGACGCCTTCACCTTCGACCTGCGCCGGTTCCTGGGCGACTGCGGCTACAAGGTCGAAGGCTGGCACATGGGCTTCAATCTGGGACCGACCCCGGGGGCGCTCACCGGCCTGCGCAAGCGGCTGGAACGGCTGGCCCGGCTCGAAGGCGGCCCGGTCAGCGTCATCGGCGTCAGCATGGGCGGCATCCTGGCCCGCCACCTCGCCCACGAGCATCCGGACCTGGTCCGCAAGCTGGCCACCGTGGTCAGCCCGGTGCGCTTCCCCACCGCCTCGAACCTGGAGCCGCTGATCCGCGTGCTGTCGCCGTTCTACAGCAAGGACGTCAGCCCGCGGGACTACGCCAGGCCGCTGCGGATGCCGGTGATGGCCGTCTACACCAAGGACGACGGCCTGATCGCCTGGGAAACCTGCCAGGGCGCCGACGACCACGCCCACCATGTCGAGGTCGAAGGCGGCCACGTCACCATCTGCCGCAACCCGCAGGTCCACCGCGCGCTGGCCGAATGGCTGGCCGCCTGATCATCCGTTAGCATCGGCCCCCGATTGCCGGTAGGATTTCCGGCAAGGGGTGCGCATGCCTGACACATCGCCGCATGGCAGAACGAAGCTCGTCATCTTCGACGTGGACGGCACGCTGGTCGACAGCCGCGCCTTCATCGTCGAGACCCAGCGCCGCACCTTCTTCGCCCATGGGCTGACGCCGCCGTCCGCCCGGCAGGGGCTGTCGCTGATCGGCCTGTCCCTGCGCGAGTGGGTCGAGCAGCTCGCCGGTCCCGGCGCGCCCGTCGACGCCATGGTCGACACCTACCGCCGGTTCATGCCGGTGCTGCGCAACGACCCCCAATACCGCGAGGCGCTGTTCCCCGGCATCAAGGGGCTGCTCGACCGGCTGACCGCGCGCGGCGACATGGCGCTGGCCCTCGCCACCGGCCACCAGATGACCAGCGTCGGCGAGCTGGTCAGCAATTTCGGCTGGCACGGCCTGTTCCGCACCGTCCAGACGCCCGACAACGCCCCGCCGAAGCCCGATCCCGGCATGATCCTGAACGCCATGCAGGCGACCGGCGCGGCGCCGTCCGACACGGTGATGATCGGCGACAGCACCTTCGACATGGTCATGGCCAAGGCGGCCGGCGTCACCGCCGTCGGCGTCTCGTGGGGCTACAACCCGCCGGTCAAGCTCTATGCGGCGGGCGCCGACCGGGTGGTGGATTCGGTCGAGGCGCTCCGCTTCATGCTGGATGCGCGGTTCCCGCCCCCCGGCGTCGTCTGACGGCTATTATCAATTCGTCGCAATATATCTAACGGAAAATTGATAAATCCGCAAAGGCTTGGTAATATAAGGCCTTGGGGAAGAACCCTCGGATGCCATCGAATGAAGTTCGTCGCCTATTATCGCCGCTCGGACCGGCGCCATCTCGACCTGGTGGCCCAGCGCGAGGCGGTCTGCCGCAAGCTGGGCGGCGACGCCGCGCTGGAATTCACCGAAACCGAGAGCGGCCGCAAGGGCGACCGTCCCGAGCTGATGCGGGCGCTCGGCGCCTGCCGCGAGCACAAGGCGAGCCTGCTCGTCGCCACCATGGACGGGCTCAGCCGCGACCGGCATTTCCTGCGGACCCTGGCCGACGCGGGCGTGCTGGTGTCGTTCTGCGACTTCCCGGTGCCCGACGGCGCCGGCGGCCGCTTCATGCTGCAGATGATGGCTCAGGTGGCCGAGCTGGAATCGGGCCTCGCCAGCCGGCGGACCACGGCCGCGCTACGCGCCCGGGTCGAACGCGCCGGGCAATGGGACCGTAACGCGCGCCATCATCTGGTGCCCGGCGCCGGGCAGGCCGCGGCGGTGCAGGCGATCCGCGACCGTGCCGACGCCCGCGCCGCCCAGCTCATCAGCATCATCGGGCCGCTCGCCGACCAGGGGCTGACCCTGGCCGCCATCGCCGAGACGCTGAACGCACGCGGCGTGCCCACCGCGCGGCGCGGCCGCTGGACGCCGACGTCGGTGAAGCGGGTGCTGGACAGGGTAGGTTAGCTCTTGGCCTTGCGCATGTGGGCCCGCAGCGCCGCAACCATGTCGGCGGCGCGCCGTTCGTCCTCGCCATGGGACAGCAGGGCGAAAACCTTGGCCATGAAGCCCTGCTGCTCCGGCTCCTCGAAGGTCAGCGTCACCAGCGCGCCGCCGCGCCGGGCGGGCTCGATGGTCACGCGGTAGGCGCCCATGCCATCGTCCTCGTGGGAGCGCTCCAGGGTTATCGGCGCGGGCTCGGGCGTGCCGTCCCTCACCACGGCGGGCGACAGGGCGAACAGCACGTCGCGGCCCGCACCGTCTGACGGACCCCGGGT